>JANLVW010000295.1:0-1251 GCA_031364205.1 Ferruginibacter sp. | reverse complement strand
TTGAACGCTGTTTTCTGTGACTACGTCATTTTCAAATTGCGAAAACTGCTTTTCAGTACTTTTATAATTATCTTTTCTTGAAGAGGACTCCATAAAAAATTCGTTAGCTGTTTTTTTTACATTGAAGGTGTAATTGGCATTAGCCTGTATTGTTGTTCCGCCGGCTGGTAGCAATCTGTATTGCCACTTAGCATAATCGGTGCACATTCCCATTTTGGATGTTCCAAAAATTTCCGCAGCAACTGTGGTGCATTTTTTTTAATTAAAATCTTCTGTTCAAAATCCAGCCCTGCGCTGTAACCCCAATATTCATGCACGTTTCGGGCATAGCAATAAATACAGCCATGTTCGCAACCTGCATACGGATTCATGCTGTAGCCCATACCCACATCTTTACTTTCCACTTTATTTACAATCGTTTTCGATTGCATTTCTATGTACTGCGTTTTTATATTTTGCTCTTCCCAATCATCTACGGCTTCCACATTTTCCTGTGTGAATTCATTTTTTATAAAACGGTTTTTGGTATTAAACTGTGCGCCACGTCCATACTTGTACTGCACTTTTTCTTCCTGCTCATCTGCTTTTACTTTATGATGATCCTGTTGCAATTTTTCGCTCATGTTATTTTAAGTTTTAGTAATTCTTAACTTTTTTTAAAAGTATTTGGGGCTTTCATTTAATAATCTTTTATCGTCAGTAGTCCGGGCTATGCGTTACAAGTCCTCGTTTTGCTACGCTTCACTGTGGGCTTTTCACTTCTATCCCGCAGCCCTCCATCATTTTATCATTTTTCAACTTTATCTAAGCGTAGAGAATCCATCTTTTTTAAAGAAACAATTCACCCTGGGAAGTATTTATGGGCAAGTTTTCAAATTCAAATCTTCCTGCTATTTTATATTTCTTTTCTCCGACCGGTCGTTTTAAAAGCAACATGGCATCAGCAATAAATCATCCTGTAAAATGTCGGTGACTGTATTCCAGCCAGCCTTTTTCATATTGCCATAGCAACAATTTTCTCGCTATGGTAATGTAAGGTTCCATTATAAAATGTGGTTTGCTTTCATCATCAAACTTCATTAGTTTTTGTGTTTCTGTCCTTATTTTTTTTACGAGGGTTTGTATAGGAACCTTACTTGTAACATTTATAAATATGGTATGAGCAGGAAAACTTCCATAATCTTTCAATTCAATTTTTGCAGGCTTGTGGCCCATTGCAATAAAATGAAGTTTGTTTTTAATTCGCTCTTC
>JANLVW010000544.1:0-16465 GCA_031364205.1 Ferruginibacter sp. | reverse complement strand
GGCTGTCTCATAAGTGTGAGACAGCCTCTTTGCATTCGGATCCCTGTCGGAGAGGATAAGTCGTTTAAGCAAATCTCAGCGCCATTTTCTAATTATGAGACAGCCTCTTTGTATCGGGAAGCAGACTTGAACTGCCGACCTTCGGGTTATGAATCCGATGCTCTAACCAGCTGAGCTACCCCGACATCATATAGTAAATTAAAACCTGAGATCTTGTAAATTAGTAAAAATAAAAATTCTTATGGTTTTGGGCGCCAAAAATAAAGACTTTTATTTAGATAATTGCATCTTTTTAAATTTCTATAAATACTAAGTCGCTTCTTTTAAAGGAAGCGACTTATAAAATTTCACTTATAAAATTTAAAAAAATTAATATCCTGCATTTTGAACTAGGGTACTGTTCACTCGTATTTCTCTATCAGGTATTGGATAAATTAATTTTGTTGAAGTAAAAGGCAAAGCTCCAACATTATTTTGAAGTCTCTTTGCATCATGCAGCGCAAATCCCTCAAATGCCAGTTCCAATTTTCTTTCTTTTAAAATATTTGCTAGTGAAACTACTAATAAACTTGGCAATCCCACTCTGTTTCTGATAATGTTTATATCATCCAAAGCTGTGGCTCCAATTGCAGATCCCAACCTAAAATTAGTTTCTGCTCTTGTTAAATACATTTCTGCCAAGCGACTTATATGTACATTACCATAAGCATCGTCAAACTTAGTTGAAACAAGCGCATTAACATCAATAAGCGACAATCTTTGATCTCCTGCTTCGTACAATGCTACATGGTTATTCGTTAACCCAATATCTCCTCTGCCATACACGGAAAAGAAGGTACTAAAATCATTTACACCCTGTGTTGCATTTACCTGAATCATAAAAATATCCTCCTGTGTGTTACCTATAGCAAGAGGACCGTTGGGATTGGAAGGAAATTCATCTGCATAATTAGCATTTAATGATTGCTGGTTAGAAATTATTACTCTGTTTGCTGCTTGCAACGCATTTGCGTAATCTCCTTTTTGTAAGTAAACTCGGGCAAGCATTGCTGTTGCTGCATTTTTTGTAGCAAAAAAACCATTTGCCACCGGCAATTTCGCCTCTGCTTCAGTTAAATCTTTTATTACCTGATCGTACACCTGCATCACACTGCTTCTCGCTACATTGCTTGCCGGAGATATTGATTTAGTAGGTGTAAGTATTAATGGTACTCCAGGATTATTCGCCGGTGTTCCATCATTCCAGGCTTTGCCAAAAAGTCTTACCAAATCAAAATACACTGTGCCCCTAATAAATTTCGCTTCACCTTCCACCCTGTTCGCCTGGTTAGCATTTACAACAGCTAAAGCACTTAACACATTGTTTACATCATTTATGGTACGGTAACCTGTTAGCCAGGTGCCGGCTACAAACCCATTATCTACAGGAATTGTTTTATTGAATATTTGGGTAAGACCCTGAAATGTACCTGACCAGCTTAATTCGTTGCTGTTGCCTAATAATTCAGTGTTTACATAAACTCTCCCACCATAAAGATCAGCTGCTCCCATATCAGCATAAGCACCTACGAGCGCCACCTGCACATCGCTGTTTGTTTTTAATGCAACACTTTCATCAATACTTTGTGTTGGTTCTACATCTAAAGGTTTTTTGCAACCAAATATTAGAATTGCACCTGTTAGCAATATAGCAAATATGTTATTTTTCATAATAATCTTATTATTCATTAATTATAATCCAATATTAATTCCAAATACAACAGTTTTTAACTGAGGAGCAGAGTAAAAATCCTGTCCCTGGTTAATTTCACTCGCCTGAAAATCAGCATTTACTTCTGGGTCCCAACCTTTATACTTTGTAATGGTGAATAAATTTTGACCTCTTACATAAATACGTGCTTTATCAAGGCGTAGTCTTGAAAGAATTGATTTTGGTAGATTGTAACCTAGTGTAATAGCTTTTACTCTTAGGTAAGATCCATCAGATATGTAACGACTTGAATTATCCGTACCGTTGGCAAAAAACATTCTTGCTTCTGGCACCTGCGTAATATCACCGGCTTTTTTCCATGAGTTTAATTGATCACGGGTTTGGTTATCAAAACCATTACTGCCACTTGCTGACATGTATTGACCACCACCGTTAAAAATTTCATTTCCATAAACGCCTTGTAACAATACATCTAAATCCAAGCCTTTGTAACTAAAATTATTTTTAATTCCGTAAATAAATTTAGGATTAGGGTTTCCGATTACAACATCCTGAGCCTGGTTGTAATCATTGGTTGTAGACCTGTCAAGTTTACCATCTGCACCTACAGTATTTTTATAGAAAAGAGCATCACCATTTTTAGGATCAGCTCCTGCAAATTCTCTTGCATAAAATACTCCTAAGGCTTCGCCCTCTTTAGCTCTGTTTAAAGTTCCAATCTGCTGACCTTTTAAATCAATTATTTTATTTTTATTTGCAGCAAAATTTATGTTTGTAGACCATTTGAAATTTCTTGTTACAACATTTTCAGTATTTAAAGTGAATTCAATTCCTTTATTATTGAGCTTTCCTGCATTTCTGGTTTGTGTTGAAAAACCACTGGTGCCCGGTATGTTTACGTTTAATAAAAGGTCTCTTGTTTTTCTTTCGTAATAATCAACTTCCAGCGAAATTCTGTTCTTTAAAAAATTAGCTTCAAAACCAAGGTCTAAACTTGCAGTAGTCTCCCACTTTAAATCTGGATTTGCCAATTGTGTGGGATGTTGACCAGGTAACCCACTGTAAGCTGCATTTCCGGAATACAAACCTCTTGAAGCAAAATTATTTATGCCCAGAGAATTACCTGTTTCGCCATAACCCGCTTTTAACTTTAGAAAGCTTAACCACCTAACATTCTGTAAAAACTTTTCTTCCGTTACAATCCATCCTACAGATGCTGCAGGGAAAAAGCCGTATCGGTTGTTTGCACCAAACTTTGAAGATCCGTCATACCGACCGCTAACCGCAAGTAAATAGCGGTCATTCAATTTATAGTTAACTCTTCCAAAGTAAGAAAGTACTCTAAAGCCTGTACCGCCACTAAACACATTAACAGGTAAGGCAGCACTGCTTATTTTTTTATAAGCATCACTTGGGAATTGTTCGCCACTTAAGCTGATTGATGAGATATCATATTTTTGATAGCTTGTACCTAAAACTGCATCTAAAATATTTTTATCGTTAAAAGATTTATTATACTGGAAGAAGTTATTAATTGTTAAATTAAGTATTTCATCAGACGAAGCAAAAGCCGCACCATTTGGTACCCCTTGGTTTCTTGCAGTTAAACGGCCATTGTAAGTTTGTTCATTTTGGTTTGTTTGATCAACCCCAAATTCAGATCGAAAGTTTAATCCTTTTGTAAGCCGAATGTTTGAAAATATATTCCCAAGTGTACGGTTTACAGTAGTTAAATATGAAGCATTATCAGCTCCTAGCAAAGGATTATAATAGACCGGAAAATTGGTATTTGGTCGGCCTGTAACGGTGTCTAAAGCACCACTTGTTTGTCCTGTTCTAGGATCAATCAATGGCGTTATGGGTGAAAGGGCAACTATTTGCAAAGGTGTAGAAAATGCATTGTCGTTTGAAATTCTGTTGTTATTTGATCTAACAAAACTCATATTCATACCAAAAGATAACCAGTCTCTTACTTTATGTTCAAGGTTTAATCTACCGCTATAACGCTTAAGGCTATTTCTTGTAATAATTCCTTTTTGATCTATATATTGACCACCCATGTAAAAAGTGGTTTTTTCATTTCCACCAGAAAAATTAATATCATATTGGCTGATTGGAGCTTTTTGAAAAGCCTGTTCCTGCCAGTCAGTATTGACCTTTGCAGTCTTGTAATCGTCATTACCGCCTGAATATCTTTTCAGCCTTCTTTCCGCGAAAGCTACATAATTAAAAGACGGGTCTAATCTGAATGCATTAGCAGCTGCCATTCTCGTGTAGTCAACAAATTCCTGCGCATTCATAAAATCTCTTTTACCTGTTGGTTTTTGATTACCTGTAAAATAACCGAATTCAATTTTTGATTTGCCGGCTTTACCTTTTTTGGTAGTTATCAAAACAACACCGTTTGAACCATTGGCACCATAAATTGCAGTTGCAGAAGCGTCTTTTAATATTTCAATTGATTCGATGTCATTAGGATTAATATCTGCAAGCGGGTTTGTACCGGCGCCATTACTAGACAAGCTGCTGTTTTGTAATGTTATTCCATCAACCACATAAAGTGGATCTGCACCTGCAGTAATTGAAGCAGCGCCGCGAACCCTTACTTTAATTCCTTGCCCAAGTTTACCATTTTGTTGCTCCACAAAAACTCCTGCAGCTCGGCCTTGAATGGCACTTTCGAATGATATGGCGGGTGTTCCTGAAATATCCTTGGCGCTTACTTTTGAAATAGAACCAGTTAAATCTCGTTTTGCTTTTGTTCCAAAACCTACCACAATTACTTCAGACATAGAATTATCTGACTGAGAAAGAGAAATGTTAGCAGCATTATCAATGGATGTTTCCTGCACTTTAAAACCAACATAGGAAATCACTAATGCTTTTGTGTTAACAGGTACATTTAAAGTAAACGTGCCATCCTGTTTTGTAGTTGTAGAGCTTGCAGCACCTTTGGCTTTCACGGTAACCCCAACCAAGGGAGAGCCGTCCTTCAAATCTGTAACTTTTCCGTTTACTTCTTTAGTCTGAGCATTTGCTCCCAGAAAAAGCATCCAAAAAAGAAAAAGTAATTTTATTTTTCTCATAGTAGTTTGTTTAGACCAACAATGTAAATAAAATTTTGTTAAAACGACTTTAAGATCAGGAAAAATTTGTGTTATTACTAAATATAAAAATTATTTTGGTAAAAGTTTAAAAAGTTTCAAAGAAAAACCCAACGGTTAAGTTGGGCTTTTTAAAAATCAATAGAGAGGTTTTTTATGCCATCTCTGTAAAATATTTATGAAAATAAGGAATGGTCTCTATTCCTTTATAATAATTTTCTACATTAAATTTTTCATTGGGACTATGAAGATTATCACTATCCAAGCCAAAGCCCATAAAAATTATTTTAATACCGAGTTCTTTTTCAAACAAAGCACAAATAGGTATACTACCACCACCCCGAACAGGGATAGGTAATTTACCAAAAGTTGTTTCTATTGCTTTGGAAGCAGCCATGTAACCCTTACTGTCAGTTGGAGTCATATATGGTTCGCCGCCATGGTGCAATGTTGCTTTTACTGTTACGTTTGCCGGAGCAATTTTTTGTAAATGATTTATCAGTATTTCTGTTATTTTATCTGAGCCTTGGTTAGGAACAAGCCTTGCTGATATTTTTGCAAATGCTTTGCTTGGCAAAACAGTTTTTGCACCCTCACCGGTATAACCACCCCAAATACCGTTTAGTTCTATTGTTGGTCTTATGCCGGTTCTTTCATTTGTTGTGTAACCTTTTTCACCCCACAATTCTTTTACCCCAAGTTCCTCTTTATATGCTGCTTCATTAAAAGGAGCTTTTGCCATTAATGCTCGTTCTTCGTCTGTAGAAACTACAACATCATCATAAAAGCCGGGTATAGTAATATGGTTATTTTCATCATGTAACGAAGCAATCATTTTTGCCAGAATTGTTATTGGATTTGCAACTGCGCCACCATAAACACCGCTGTGTAAATCTCTGTTTGGTCCTGTTACTTCAACTTCTATGTAACTAAGACCACGCACACCAACGTCCATACTCGGTGCATCTAAACTTATCATTGCAGTATCACTAATAAGTACAACATCTGCTTTTAATAATTCTTTATTTGCAGTTACAAATTTGCCAAGGCTTGGTGAACCAATTTCTTCTTCACCCTCAATGCAAAATTTAATATTATTTTGTAGCGTGTTTGTTTTTACCAATATTTCCAATGCCTTTAGGTGCATGTACATCTGGCCCTTATCATCACAACTTCCTCTTGCAAAAATCTTTCCGTCAATAATTGTAGGCTCAAAAGCAGGGCTGTTCCAAAGTTCGAGCGGTTCTGCGGGTTGCACATCGTAATGGCCATAAACCAATACTGTTGGTTTGCTTGAGTCAATAATTTTTTCTCCGTAAACAATTGGGTGCCCTTCTGTTTCGTAGATAGTAACTTTATCTGCACCTGCATCCAGCAAACTTGATTTTACAGCTTCTGCACATTTAAGCATATCGGCTTTGTGTTCGACCTTTGCACTTACGCTTGGTATGCGCAACAGATCCAGCAACTCATTTAGAAAACGTTCTTTGTTTTGTTCCTGATATTCTTTCCAAGTATTCATATTTATAATTGTATTTAGTTTGATATTTTAATGTTTGAAGTATTTAAAATTATTAGAGTTTAAATTTTAAGTATTTTAACAGGTTGTTGTGAAATATTTTTTTAAAAAATATGATTTAAAAAGTAGTTGTTTTACTACATTTGTTTTACGATTGCAATGTCAATTCATCAGCCTTTGATCAGCTCCCTTTCTAATAGATAAGTTGCTTTTCAAAGGCTGAGTCTATTATAAGAGGTTTTACTTTTTATTAAATCTTGTTTCTGTATAACTCCAGTTTACGACATTCCACCAATTTTCAATATAATCAGCTCTTTTGTTTTGGTATTTTAAATAGTAGGCATGTTCCCACACATCCAGCCCAAGTATTGGAAAACCTTTGATATCTGATTTGTCCATTAAAGGATTATCCTGATTGGGTGTACTTCCAATTTTCAAATTATTTGCAGCATCTACATATAACCACGCCCAACCGCTTCCAAACCTTGTTTTTGCAGAATCGCTAAACTGCGTTTTAAAATTTGCAAAAGAGCCAAAAGTTTTTTCAATTGAAGCAGCCAGATTTCCTGATGGTTTATTGTCTGTTTTTTTAGGTTGCATACTTTTCCAAAACATTTCGTGATTGTAATGCCCACCGGCATTGTTTCGCATCTTTACAGAGTATTTAGAAATTTTGGCAAGCACATTTTCAAGGGGTTTTGTCGCATCAATTCCTTCTGCAGTTGCTGCTTCTTTAAGCGCTTTGCTGTAAGCCGCAGCATGCTTGCTGAAGTGTATTTCCATCGTTTTTGCATCAATTACATTTTCAAGAGCATCATATGCATAAGGCAAAGGCTGCTGGTTAAAACCTGTTAATAAGACTGGTGGAATCGCTAAAGAATTTGTGGGTGAGCAAGATGCCAAAAGACTGGAAACACCTCCACTGCTAACAGTTATAATTGCTGCAACCTGTACAGTATTTTTTAAAAATTTACGGCGGCTGTTGTTATTTTCCATGTTGTTTATTTTAAGTATTTGACTGTTTTTTTACTGGTATAAATGATTTTAGTTTTCTATAAAAGTTAAGGTACAAATCTTTATTAAACAATTGAGAATCATTCATTGCTTTATAAGTAAAAAATATACCTACGGGTGTAAGAACAATAATTGCCAGCCACATACCTAAAAAAGGGGAAAGGGTTTCAGTTCTCACAAACTTTTCGCCAAACATATTAAGCAAATGGAAAATTAAAAAGAATACAATTGCAACTACCAATGGCATACCCAGCCCACCTTTTCTAATAATAGAACCAAGCGGTGCACCAATAAAAAATAAAACCATACAAGCAAGAGAAAAAGCAAATTTTCGTTGCCATTCAAGTTTTAAATTAATTATGTCCTGCTTTTTACTTTCAAACTCTGTATTATTAAAAAATAAATTATTTTTTATTTCTCCTATTTTGCTGATTGATCTTTCGTAGAGAATATCTTCAGCACTGTCAGGAAAAAGTTTTTCTTTGTTACTAAATGTTACAGGTGCAACGTTTTTCCACTGTGAAGAAGTGTCATTTACATATTTTAATGATGCATGAATGTACCTGCTGATATTTTTTGAAAGACTGTCTTTAATTTTCGAAACTGAATCTATATTTTTATTAAGCTGGGTTGCGCTCAACATTTTAGAATTATTTTTTAAATCTTCTTCATTACCAGCTTTCTGGTTAAATGCACTCAAATCAAAAAGTTTTTTAAAGGTTTTAAATTGTAGTCTTACATATTCTGTTGAAGTGTCTCCATAACTTCCTTTTTCCTGATACCTATTACCGTCTTTTAATTTAAATTCAAGATAATTATTGTTATCAGAAATTTGCATGTTTCCGCTTTTTGCAACGATCGTATTTTCCTGCAATATGTTTGATTGTTCATAGATTAAAACGTTCTCTATTTTAGTTCCGTTTTCATCTTTCTTACCAACCTTTATCGCATACTTATCAATGTCTTTATAAAAAATTCCCTGCTTCATATTCAGTGCAGGTTTTTTTACAAGTATGTCTCTGTATAGCGTAACAAATTTTAGTTGTGAGTAAGGAATAACATAATTAGCAAATAAAAAAGTGATGATACAAAGCAGTACAGTAAACCACATCAGCGGACGCATAAACCTTAGTAATGATATGCCTGCAGATTTTATTGCTACAAGCTCAAAGCTTTCGCCAAGGTTACCAAACGTCATGATAGATGAAATAAGTATTGCAATAGGCATAGCAAGAGAGGAGAGTGTTGCACTGGCATACCATACAAATTTGGCGATCGTAAAAAAGGGTAATCCTTTTCCAACAAGATCATCAATATACTTCCATAATATCTGCATCATTAAAACAAAAAATGCAATAAAAAATGTAACGATAAACGGACCCAGAAATGATTTAAGAATAAGTTTATCTAATTTTTTTAACATGAGGGCTGTATAAAAGCTTTACTTTTATCCTTCATTTTTATAAGATGGATAACAGAACAAAAGTAATGCTTTCTGCGGGCGAACTTGCCATGGCAAATGATAAGGATTTTATTTTAACTAAACAGGCTGTCATTAGTAAAGCAGCGGCATTGTTTAATGAACAAATCCCGATTATATCATCACATGTTGGAACAGTTATAAGTACTGAAGAAACTTTAATTTCAGCTGTTCCAAAAATTTCAAAAGGTGAAAATTATAATGGTTTCCCTTATGTAATAATGGATTACCCGGCTACTTTTAGCAAAGAAAATATTTTTGCTTTACGTACAATGTTTTGGTGGGGAAATTTTATCAGTATTACCCTTCACTTAAAAGGAACTTATAAAAAAAAGTATGCTGCTAAAATCTTAGCTAACTTAAAAAATGAGAATGACTTTTATATATTGGTCGGGGAAGATGAATGGCAACATCATTTTGGAGATGAAAATTTTAAGAAAATTTCCTCATTAACCAACGACTTAAAAATACTAATTGAAAGTCGCAATGTTTTTAAAATAGCCTTAAAATTCGAACTGCATCATTGGAATATGATGCAGTCTGTTTTACCCGAAGGATATAAAAAAATTTTAAACCTTTTTACAACTTAGCTACCTATCCGGTGAAAAAGATCTTTAACCTGATATTCCCAAAGTTGGGTCTGGTCCTTTATATCTTTCTTTTCCGCAAAATCTGTAATAATTAAAATGGTCTGGTTGGTAACTTCTGATTTTTCAATTTTAAATTCGAAGTACTCGTTTTTAGGGCCGTTTAGCCACCTGTAGCGTATCAGTTTATTGTCTTCTCTTTCTAACACTTCAGCTTTTTCATCTGTTCCATTCCATCCAAAAGTATAAATGCCGTCTCTGTCATCAACTTTCTCTGCAAACCACTCCTGAAGCGCTGAGGCACTACTTAAAAAATCATATAAAATACCGGGAGAACTACGTACTGGATATTCTAAAGTGTATAAAACTTTTTTACTCATTTCAAAATTATTAAATTCTTGTAATGTGCAATTATAGATAAAAATGTAACGTGAACTTTTTTTTTATTTTTTATATTTAAAACCTTCAAGTCATTTTACCAAAAACGTAACTTTTAAAAACTAAAAACCTATAAAAATCTATTTGAAAGGAATGATAATTTTATCCGAAATTCGCAAAAAATAAAACGATTTTAATGGCTATCGATATTAAAGTTCCTACCGTTGGAGAAAGCATAAACGAAGTAACGCTTGTAAAATGGCTAAAAAATGATGGAGATTTTGCAGATAGAGATGAGGTAATTGCTGAACTGGAAAGTGAAAAAGCTACGTTTGAAGTAAATGCAGAACAGGCCGGGTTTGTAAAACATGTGGCTAAAGAAGGAGATACTCTTGCTATTGGCGATGTAGTTTGCAGTATTGATACAGAGGGAGCAAAACCTTCTGTTGCTGAGAATAAAGTTGAACAAAAACCTGAAGAACCGGCAAAAGAAAACAAAGAATTTCCTGTAGAAAATACTGAAACTAAAAAGGTAGAAAATATTGAAGCCAAAAATGATATTAAGGCTACACCAGTAGCAGCAGCTATCATTGCAGATAAAAAAGTTGACAGCAACAAAATAATTGCAACAGGCGAAAATGGTAAAATTATTAAGCAGGATGTATTGGAAGCATTAAGTAATCCGGGCAGAAATCCCGTTGCGCAAATGTTTAGCAGAAATGAACGTCCTGAAAAAATGAGTAACCTTCGTAAAACCATTAGCCGAAGACTGGTAGAAGCGAAAAATACTACAGCCATGCTTACCACTTTTAATGAAGTGGATATGACGGCCATAATGGATATCAGAAAAAAATCGAAAGATAAATTTAAAGAACAGCATGGAGTTAATCTTGGCTTCATGAGTTTTTTTACAAAGGCATGTTGCTATGCTTTACAAAAGTTTCCTGCAGTAAACGCTTATTTGGATGGAGAAAACATTTTATATCATGACTACTGTGATATTTCTATTGCGGTCAGTGCGCCGAAAGGCTTGGTGGTACCGGTTATTCGCAATGCCGAAAGTTTAAGTATGGCCGGTGTTGAAGCCGCTGTAGTTGAGCTGGCTACAAAAGCAAAGAATAATAAGCTTACTATTGAAGAAATGAGTGGTGGAACGTTTACCATAACAAATGGCGGCATTTTCGGCTCAATGATGAGTACACCCATTATTAATATACCGCAGAGTGCAATACTTGGTATGCATAATATTGTGGAGCGGCCAATGGCAATAAACGGACAGGTAATAATAAGGCCAATGATGTATGTGGCTTTAAGTTACGATCATAGAGTTATTGATGGAAGGGAATCTGTAGGGTTTTTAGTTACAGTAAAACAGTTGTTGGAGAATCCTGCACTGTTGCTGTTCGGAAAAGATCCAATAGATGCATTGCTGGAATTATAAAAATAATTTGAATTAACTGCTGGGGGCTTTTTCATTTGTTTGAAGAAGCCATTTTTATAAAAATAAATATGGATATCAGAAAAATAGAACAGGAAGATAATCCTGCAGTTGCAAAAATTGTAAGAAGTGTAATGATAGAATTGGGAGCGCCAAAAGTTGGGACTGCTTATGCTGACCCAAATCTCGATGCTATGTTTGAAACTTATCAAAAAGCAAATGCTGTTTATTTTGTTATTGAAAATGAAGGAAGAATTATTGGCGGTGCCGGCATTCAAAAATTGGATAATGGAGAGGATACAATTTGTGAACTTCAAAAAATGTATTTCCTGCCTGAGGCCCGTGGACTTGGTGTAGGTTCAAAAATGATAGCATTGTGTTTACAACAAGCAATAGACTTTGGGTTTAAAAAATGTTATTTAGAAACAATGCCATTCATGGCTGATGCACAAAAATTGTATAAAAAATTCGGGTTTTATAACATTGAAGGATCTATGGGTAATACCGGTCACACCTATTGTTCAGTATGGATGTTGAAGGATTTATAATATTTTTAAACCTGATTTATAAGTAATGTTATCTACATTTATTTTTACCGTAAATAAAATGAATTGAGCCACCATCATTCCCATTTAACATCGGCTGTTAAAATTATACAGACCCATAAAAATGGTGAACCACTTGTACATCATTTAAAACGTTTTTTTGCAGCAGATAAAAAGTATGGCTCCAAAGACAGAAAGCAAATAACATCCCTTTGTTATAATTATTATCGGTTAGGTGCGGCTAAAAAAAATATTTCTATTGAGGAAAGAATTACGATTGCCACTTTTGTATGTAACAATAAAAACAATAGTTTTCTACAGAAAATAAATCCCATTCTTCATGAGAAAATAACATTAAGTACAAATGCAAAAATCAGTTTTTTGAATATTAATATTGCAGATATTTTTTCTTTTCAAGATGATATCGGGGAAGGAATTGACAAAGAAAAATTTGCGGTTTCTTTTCTTGAACAACCGTTATTTTTTTTAAGGATCAGGCCGGGTAAAGAAGGATTGGTATTAGAAAAACTTACAAACAATAAAATTGATTTTGATGAAATAACCAATTCTTGCATAGCATTAAAACAGGGGTTTAAAATTGAACTTTTATTTGTGCCAAACAAAGAAGTGATTGTTCAGGATCGTAATTCTCAATTGGTTTTTAATTATTTGCAAAAGCCGGATGTTTATTTAAAAAAAGATGTGGAAGTATGGGATTGCTGTGCTGCAAGCGGTGGTAAATCAATCTTGATACACGATATTTTGCATGGTCAAGTAAAACTAAATGTATCAGATATTCGCCCCAATATTTTAAATAATTTACGTATTCGTTTTAAAGATGCAGGAATAAAAAAATATGATTCCTTTACTGCTAATCTTTTAGAAGAACAAACTATAAGTTACCAAAATAAATATGATATAATAATTTGTGATGTGCCCTGCACAGGTAGCGGTACATGGAGCCGCACACCTGAGCAATTGCATTTTTTTAATGCTGTTAAAATTGATGAATATGCTGCCATGCAAATGAAAATTGCGGGTAATGCAATTACATACTTAAAAAAAGACGGCCTATTTTTTTACATTACCTGCTCAGTATTTAAAAAAGAAAATGAAGCAGTAGTAGATGCTTTAAAACAAAAATTCCATCTGCAATTAATACAAATGGAATATTTAAAAGGTTATGAAACACAAGCTGATTCTATGTTTGTAGCCGTTTTATCTTTTTAAAATCTTTTCCGTAACTATTTTTTTATCATCGGCAAATATGGATAAAAAGTATATTCCGCCGGCCATTTGTTTCATGTTAATTTGTGTTGCTGTACTACCAGCTGCCTGCTGATATGTTGATTGATATAATCTTTTGCCCGATGCATTGAATAACACAATATTTATCTTTGTTGAAGCGATTCTACTGATAACAATGTTTGCAATATCAACCACAGGATTTGGATTTATTTTTACGTTGTTTTCTTTTTTTAACTGACAAGTCTGTGGCGTATTTATTACCAACGAGTCAAGATAAAAACTGGTATCGGCAGCAACATCCATTCTAATTCTGTATTTAACAATGCCACCACTTGTAAGGGATAAATCATCTGTAAAACTTAAATTTTTGTTACTGAAATTACCCGAGCCGGTAAATGTTTTAAAAGGAGTATATACAACTTCGCTTGCCTGTTTTCTTTCTATTACAACACTCATGCTGTTATCCTGTTTTACATTTAATTGTACGGCTGCTATGCATGCTGATAAATTTGATTGCTGCAGGTAAGATTTTTTTAATAAAATTACAAACGCTTTTTTCATATCAGGAATACCATAACCCACACGGTCATTGGGCGCAGTGAATTTACTTGCAGACCGCTGCATGGCATCTAAAACTGCCATATTATTATATTCCGGAAAAGCCTGCCACAAACAGGTTGTAAGCCCTGCTATATTTGGCGCTGCAAAAGATGTTCCGTTACCTAAAACCGGCTGGCCTGTACTAGGACTTGCAACTACAGCTCTTACTCCGGTTGCGGCAACATTTGGTTTTACTCTACCATCGCTGCTTGGCCCATAACTGCTAAAACTGCCAACGTTGCCTAATGTATCAACAGCACCAACACTCATAACGCTGTCTGCATCTGCCGGGGTAGAAATATAATGCCATGCACTAGTGCCTTCATTACCTGCAGCTATAACAGGCAGCATTCCTTTTTTTGCTGCTATACCCGATGCAATTGCGCTCATGGTTGTATTTCCATTCATATCAGCATAAGTATAATTTTGCGATGGGTTATCAAAAGTGGTATAACCCAATGAAATTGAACACACATCTACGCCAATACTGTCAGCTCTTTCATAACCCGCAGCCATATTGTGTTCTTCAATCCTAGTTTCACTCGTAACATCTTCAGTTTTGTAAAGGCAAAACGTTGCCTTTGGGGCAGTACCTACAAATATGCCCGGTAAGTTTGCTGCTATTGTACTGAGGCAATTCATGCCATGGCTGTTCTCTTCATTCACGCTGGTTTTATTTCCCACAAAATCATAGGTATTTAATATTTGATTATTTATACGGATACTGTCAAATGTGGGCAAGTTTAAATATTTAAAAAATCCCGCATCTAAAAGAGCAAGTTGCATGCCTTCTCCTTTAAAACCATGATTATGTAGAAACTCTCCTTGATGCAAATGAACCTGACCGTGAGAAGCACCATAATCTAATGCATCGGCTAATAACCTAGATGAAAAAATAGTTTCATTAATTGGTAAAGGTATATCTGCAGGCTTTTCTAATTGTTTATTGACAGGAGTAACATGCTCGTTTGTTCTTGCAGCAATCGGCATTGAATTTCTTACAAATGGGAAGCTGTTTATTTTTGCCAAAGCTCCAGCATCAGTCGTTCTTATAGAAATTTGATTTAACCACTTTGAAGTATTTAAAATTGTAACTGCGCCAGAAAGCCTGATGCTATCAATATATCTTGGTGTTACAGGTAAATCCAAACTGTCAATTAAAATATTGTACCTCGCTCTGCGTTGCAATGCACGCTGACTTAAATATTGAGAAGGATTTGCAATAGAAAAGGGATTGGTACCTTTATCTCTAAACTTTACTAGATAACGGCTCTGAGCATTTGTATTTATCGAAATTAATAACACTGCAATGGCCGTAAAAATTATTTTCATTTTTTATGTAAATTATTATGCTCCAAATATTTCTATGTTTTAGAAATATTAACATCTATGGTTAGGAATGATTTGTTTTAATTTTTGAGACTTATACCAATTATTCACTATTTATCTCTCAACTTTCATTTGTTATTTCTCAACACTGATATTTTATTACATACTACAAATTTTTTTAGTATGCCCATTTTACAAGCGTTGCACCCCAGGTAAATCCGCCGCCAAATGCTGCAAAAATAAGATTATCGCCCTTTTTTAATTTATCCTCCCAATCCCACAAACACAGCGGAATGGTTGCAGCCGTTGTGTTGCCATATTTTTCAATATTGATCATTACTTTTTCTTTTGGTAGTCCCATTCGGTTTGCTGTTGCCTCTATAATTCTCAAATTTGCCTGATGCGGTACCAGCCATGCAATATCATCACCTGTTAAGTTATTCCGTTGCAGCAATTCAAAACCTACATCTGCCATACCTTTAACCGCAAATTTAAAAACCGTTTGTCCTTCCTGGTATATGTAATGTTCTTTGGCAAGAACAGTTTCCACTGTGGAAGGCTTTAAAGATCCGCCGGCTTTCATGTGTAAAAAAGGTTTTCCTGAACCATCGGTTTTTAAGAGACTATCTTTTATACCATTTTCATCTACCGAAAATTCTAATAAAACGGCACCGGCGCCGTCTCCAAATAAAATACAGGTTGTTCTGTCAGTATAGTCTACAATGCTGCTCATTTTATCTGCACCAACTACAATTACTTTTTTATAGCGCCCGCTTTCAATTAAACTTGCTGCAGTTGTAAGGGAAAACAAAAAACCTGAGCATGCTGCATTTATATCAAAGCTAAATGCATTTTTTATACCAGCCTTGTCGCAAATTATATTGGCTGTAGAAGGAAAAAGCATATCAGGCGTAACTGTTGCACATATAACACAATCAATTTCATCAGGCGAAATACCTTTTTTCTGAAGAATATTCTTCACAGCTTCAGCACCCATATCGCTTGTTGCCAAACCTTCTCCTTTTAAAATCCTGCGCTCACTAATACCCGTTCGTGATTTTATCCATTCATCGTTGGTATCAATCATTGATTCCAAAATTTTGTTTGTAAGTCTATATTCAGGTACATATCCACCCACACAAGTTATAGCCGCAGTAATTTTATCCATTCCTTAAATAATTTTTGTAAAATTTCTTAATAATTACGGTAAATATAATTCAAATCAGGTCAACTAATTTTTGAGCAACAAAACCAAAAAATGCCTTATTTTCGTTAATTTACAGACTTACAAAAATATGTACGCATATATAAGGGGAGATTTTAGTTTCAAAACGGCATCGCAGGTTTATGTAGATATTAATGGTGTGGGTTATGAGGTAAATATTACTTTAAACACTTACACCGCTATTGAAACACTTTCAGCGGGAAAACTTTTTACTTATCTTCAAATAAAAGAAGATGCCCATACGTTATATGGTTTTTTTGAAAAGGAAGAGAAAGACATGTTTATTT
>JANLVW010000482.1:0-4980 GCA_031364205.1 Ferruginibacter sp. | reverse complement strand
TCTGGATTTTTTTCTAAAACCTGTTTACTGTTTGGTCTTTCCACATACTGATCCAACATCATCGGCAACAGAACATCGCTTCCACCAAAAACAAAACTTCCAAAACGGTAAGAGTTTTCAAAAAGGTTGAAAGCTTTTCTATCTTGCCATTGTTGCTTTCTTGCCGTCTCACTTAAAATACCCGCTAAAATAAAAATAAATCCAAATAACCAGATATTGGTCCATCTTATTTGCCTTGGTTTAATAACTTCTTTTTCAGGTATCCTTTTGCTACTCAGGCTTGTAGCTATGCCGCCAATAATTATTAATGCAGGGAATACCCAAGGCGTTTTAAAAAATGCATAGGTTAACAACGCAGAGAAAACCATTATTATAAGAGTTATAAAATTGGTTATGGAAATACCATATGCTCTAAAAACAGCGAATAATAAAAAACCAATAGCCATTGGTTGTATGTATTTGAAAAGGTTTGCTGTGTAATTTTTAGAAGGAAAGGCGGTTAATAAAAAAGATAAAGCGCCCATCATTATACAGGCAGGCAAAATCCATATTATTAAAGTAAAAACTGCGAGTGTAACGCCACCTCTTTTAAATCCAATTAAGGTAACCGTTTGTGTGCTGCTGGCGCCGGGTAACAACTGGCAAAATGAATTATATTCAATTAATTCTTCTTCAGTAATATATTTTTTTTTAATTACAAATGTTTTCAACATCATACCCAAATGCCCTTGGGGCCCACCAAAAGCAGTAAGACTATAAAAAAAAACTGTTTTTAAAAAAGGTATGTGTCTAAAAATATTCAAGCGTAACATTAAGTAAATCAAATATAAAAACTATTGGAGGAACATTCTAAAAAGTTATAAAAAAAGCCGCTGAAAAATCAGCGGCCAAAACTCTCATTTTATTATTAAATTATTTATAAATACTAATTTATTTTTTCAAACCAATTTCTCTTAAACGCTCATCAAGGTATTCACCTGCTGTAGCATCTTCATAAGCAATAGGATGTTGTTCATCTACACAAGTATCTAAACAATGCAAACTCATACTGCTGTGGGGATGTAAAAAGAAAGGAATAGAAAAACGGCTCGTATGCCATAATTCTCTTTTTGGATTTACAACACGATGTGTAGTACTCATGAGTTTGTTGTTAGTAAACCTTTGCAGCATATCACCAACATTTACAACTATCTGATCAGGTAAAGAAGTTACAGCAACCCATTCTCCCTGCTTAGTTAGTATTTCTAAACCGTCAGCAGAAGCCCCTACGAGAAGCGTAATCAGGTTTATATCCTCATGTTGCTCAGCACGTATGGCACTTGCCGGTTCGTGCGTGATTGGAGGGTAATGGATAGCTCTCAAAATACTGTTGCCATTGTGGACATAATCATCAAAATAAAATTCATCTAAACCAATATATAAAGCTATAGCCTGCAACAATGCTTTGCCACTCATTTCAAATGCACGGTAAGCATCATCAAACGTTTTATTAAATAAAGGAACCTCGCCTACCTGTACGTTATCCGGATAATCTTCTTCTTTAAAATTATCTCTCGGAATCTGACCGTATTGAAAAAATTCTTTTAAATCTGGTGCATCGCTACCTTTTGCATGTTCTTTACCAAAACTTGTATAGCCACGTTGACCAGCTAATTCAGCAATTTCATAAGTTTTTTTATGAGTAAGAGGTAAAGAAAAAAACTCCTGAACATATTTATATAAATCAGCAATCAATCCATCGGGTACGCCATGGTTTTTTACCGTTACAAAACCAACTTCTTCGTATGCCTTACCAAGTTTTTGTACAAAATCATTTTTTTTTACGGGGTCGCCACTTAGAAAATCTGCTAAATCAACTGAAGGAATAGTCATTTTTAATAAAATATTTAAAGATGATCAATTAGAATTTTAGAGTTGTAAATGTATCATTTTTTGCGGGAAATGAGTTTATAATAAATTAAATTTTGAAGCATGAATCTATAAGCAATAATCAACATTGGTATCCTACTATTAGCTGTAGTTTTTTTGCCCAAAGACAGCAAAAAGGATTTCTTCTTCTATCAAGGCAAAGGAGAATAACATAAAATTTATCAAATGTGATTTTGCAGTATTGTTAAGCTTTTTACACTTCATAAAATACTATGTATCTTTTACCATAACAAACTCAGCATTGACTTCTAAATTCCCAATCTTGCACTAATCTCAAGCATTCTTACAATCGGTTTTTTAGCATCCTCCCTTAACTTTTCCCTCATTATTATTTCAGGCAGTTCATACTTCATACACAAATAAAGTTTTTCCAGAGTATTAAGCTTCATGTATGGGCAATCGTTACATGCACAGGTATTTTTAGGTGGTGCAGGTATAAAAGTTTTGTGTGGACTTGCTTTTTGCATTTGATGCAGAATGCCGCTTTCAGTAACCACAATAAAATCCTGAGCATTACTTTTTTCAGCATATTTTAAAATACCTGTTGTACTTCCGATATAATCTGCCAATCCTAGCACCGGGGCTTCACACTCTGGGTGTGCTATAACTTTAGCCAATGGGTGACGAACTTTTAGTTTTATAATTTTCTCCATGCTAAAAATTTCGTGAACCATACAGGCTCCATTCCACAAAAGCATGTCTCTACCCGTTTGCTTGTTTATCCACGCACCAAGGTTTTTATCAGGTGCAAATATTATTTTTTGTTCTACAGGAAGACTTTCAACAATTGCCTGAGCATTGCTGCTTGTGCAGATAATATCGCTTAAGGCTTTCATACCTGCACTACAGTTTATGTATGTAATTACCAAATGATCTGGATGTTTATCTTTAAAGGCTTTAAATAAAGCCGGTGGTGCACTGTCACTTAACGAACAACCAGCATTTAAATCAGGCAACAAAACTTTTTTATGTGGATTTAAAATTTTTGCAGTTTCGGCCATAAAGTGAACGCCTGCAAAAACAATAATATCAGCATCGGTGCTTTGAGCTTTTTGTGCAAGTCCTAAACTGTCACCAATAAAGTCGGCAACATCCTGTATATCCGGCTCCTGATAATAATGCGCAAGCACAATTGCATTTTTTTCTTTTTTCAGTTTTTCTATTTCTGCAAAAAGATCAAGCGTTGGATCAACCTTCAAATCAAGAAAACCTTTTTTTGAAATAATTTTTTCAAAATCAATATTTGTGTTGATATCTACCATAATATGTATTAATACTACTTATTTATATAATTCCTTATTACTATTAAGGCTGTTAATTTGTGTAAAAGTCGTTTTTATAAACTATTGCTAAATCAAAAAACTCGTTTTGTTAACACATATTAACAACTAATAAACATGTAAAATAAAAATATAAAACCTAATGTTTTACTATGCCATTCTAATATTAATAGATTATTACCCATATCTGTTAATAAATAATGCTGTGGAAAATAAAATGAAACATTTTTTTAAATTCTCTGTTAATTATATGCGAATAAAATGAAAGTAAAAAGAGATTTTTAAGGTATGGCTTAAAAACGGACATATTTATTAACATCGTATCCCAAAATAAAAAAGAATTAAAGTAGTGTTATTAACGCAATCTGGCTGTTGTAAACATTTGCTGTGGATAAGGCTTAAAACTGTGCATTTTGTTCAATTAGAATTAATAAATTTTAATAGCCTTAGTAACTAAATTAACCAACTAAACCGGATAGTATTAAAATCAATACCACAAAGAATTTAACCCAATTATCCACAATTTGTTAATAGGTTATAATTACCCTATTTTTGCCCTCCAAAATTAATATTAAAAAGAAATGCAGATTATTCAGAATATTAGGGAAAAAGGTGCAGCTATTATTATTATAGTAATTGCAATAAGTCTTATTGGATTTATTTTGATGGACTCAAAACCCGGAAGCAACACCAGTTTATTTGGTGGTAACTCAACAAACGTTGGTAAAATTAATGGAAGACCTATTGAGTTAAATGAGTTTAACCGAAAGGTAACGCAGGAAGAAAATAATCAGGCTGCCCAAACCGGACAACAACCATCAGGTGCTGCAGTACTTAGAATTAGAGAACAAGTGTGGAACCAGATTGTTGCTGAAGAGGTTTTTTACAAAGAAGCTGATAAGCTTGGAATTAACTTAAGTTCGAAAGAACTTTCCGCTATATTAATGAGTAGTGATCAGCAAAACCCTTTTATGAAAGAAAGAGGAATGATTGACCCCACTACCGGAAAACTGGATGAAATAAAAGCGAGAGAAGCTTTAAATAATATTAAAAAATTTAAAGGTGATCAACGTTTATCTGTTGATGCTCAAATTTTAGAGCCTTTAAAATTAAGTACTGCCGCTGCAAAATATGGCGGACTAATTAGCGCAGCTGCATATTACCCTACATGGATGCAGGAAAAAGATATGGCAGACGCAAAAGCATTTTCAACTATTTCTTATGTAGCTGTTGGTTACAATGAAATTTCTGATAGTGCAGTAAATGTAAAAGATGAAGACATCAATAATTATGTTGGCAAACACAAAGATCTTTTTAAACAGGAAGCAGGCAGAACAATCTCTTACCTTACATTTAGCCAGTTACCATCTTCTGCTGACAGTGCAAAAGCTTTACAATTAATTAAAGAATTAAAAGCACCTTTCGCAGCTGACAGTAATACAAAGGCTTTTGTAGCAAGAAATACATCTGCGGTAGAATTTGCAGATGAGTTTTTGCCGTTATCAAAAATACAATCACAAGTAAAAGATACTATTGTTAAACAACAAGTAGGAATTGTTTCAGGACCATATCTGGATGGGAAAAACTATACATTAGCAAAAATAATAGGCACCAAACAATTGCCAGATAGTGTAAAAGCACGCCACATATTAATTGGTGTTAATGATCCTCAAACAGGAAAACCAATAAGAACAGATTCAGTTGCAAAAAAACTTGCTGACAGTATTTTGGCTGCAATAAAATCAGGAGCAGATTTTGGAGCCTTGGCCTT
>JANLVW010000480.1:0-3064 GCA_031364205.1 Ferruginibacter sp. | reverse complement strand
ATTAAAAAGTTTTGTTGTAACCAAGGCACAAGAGCCTTTCAGTACTTTTGTTATTTCTGCTCTAATGCCAAACCCAATCTCATTTTACAGTTAATTAAATTTATTAAATTACAGTCAACACATACAAGGTGTTCATTATTTGGAAAGTCGCACCTTAAAGTTTTTTAAAGTCTTGTTATTGCCACAGTCATAATCGTACCCAAAAATTGTTACTTGCCCGTTGACCGTCAAAATACTGTCAACGGCATAATTATCAGGAATAAACTCTTCATTTGTTATTTGGTAGCCTGTGTCACTGTCTGTAATAATTGCTTTATGAGGTTGCCAACAATGTCCAATTGCATACGGTGGTGTTAGCCAATAGGTGATAACTGCGTCGGAATATTTGTTGTTATTAAGGTTCGTTTTAAAAATAGATGTAAACTCAACACTTAAATTAGCTTTATCCTTCTTGGTCAGCTTGGCAATATTCGGCAGATTATCCGAAGTCAATAAGCCTTTTAGCCTAAAATGGTTATATAACACGTTTTTTGCTACACTGTCATTTAAGTCAATCCCAATATATTTGGAACTGCTAATGCCCGACAAAAAAATAGTCGTATCAAAAGTTGATAAATTATTAGTGTCGTCTGCCTTATTTACTACTGCAGAATCTTTTACATTAATGCCGCTTCTAAGCTGCTTTGTTTGGCAAGATGTAAACAGAATAATTATCGCTAAAGTATGAAGTAAGTTTTTGTACATAATGGCGTCCAACGATTACGGCTTTACGAAGCTTAGGAATTAAACAACAGTCCGTTCGTTATTGATGATAAATTTATAATTAAAAGTTGAAGTTTAAAACTTTTACCCAACTAAATGCCACGGCTAATACAAAAATGGATTGCAGATTTTAGTAGCAACTCTAACATTAAAGTCGTAGAAATCGCATCCATACTTTTCCTTTTTAAGAGATACATTTCATTCGGTGGGATGGTTACTTGTGAGATTGAAAATTTACCACCGGTAGGAATAATTTCAACTGTTTTTTATGTAGACACTAATCATTTTTGAAGTAATACCAAAAGCATTGTTTCGGGTATTGAGTTCTTCTTTCTTTGGTTTATACTCAATTATTCGTTGTAAAAATGGCTTTGAAAGCAGGATAAATCATTCTCTAAAATATGGATAAGATACATTTGGTACATTTCTTATTTCATCTACCTTATTTCGCAAACCAATATCCTGAATAAATCCGTTAATCTCTATATTAGAAATTCTGCTTTTTAAAGTTGCCCTTGTTGAACCTTGTAAAGTATAAATAAAAATTTTAATTTAATTACCGGTTCATTTTCTGTTTATAATGTAATTTTAGCTAACATTTTAGCACCCGGTTTGTACCATTTAAAAGTAAAAGCTGCAGCTGCACAATTTGTAAATAGTATTATTATAAAATAGTAAAATCCTGAGAATCTCAAAACCTCACTAACTTAAAAAAAGTGAGGTTTTTTAATAAGAATATACTTTATGAAAAAGATTTCAAAGTCAATTAAGTACTTAAAATATTATTTATTGTTTAATGTGGCTTTTGCCATTAGTATTATAGGACATTCACAAATCTATTATCCCGCTGGTTTACCCAAATCAAAAATAAATATATGGTTAGATGCTTCTGATCCAAGTACCATTACCACAGCATCTGGCACAGTTACCAAATGGACAGATAAGGTCAATGGGTTACAAGCCATTTCTCCATCAACTTCTAATAACCCTGTTATCAATACCACTTTGTTAAGTGGCAAAAGTTTAATAGAGTTTCAAGGGACCAAAGTGTTGAACATTGCCGACAATTCATTGCTAAACCCAACCAATGGATTTAACCTTGCACAGGTGGTGTATGTTCATGCAGATGCATCAACCACTTACAATACTGCAACCGATTTTAGGATAGGTACTTATGCAAGAAATGAAAGCCCTGGAAGCAATGCGCCAATAGGTACAGCTTCTATAACTGTAAAGTACGTTAATGGCATCAATGATAACCGTTACAGGATTGGGCTGACAAAAAATAGTAGTGGTACATTGATTGGTGCCAATAACAATTCTGTACCCGATTTAGCCGGCACATGGAATTTGTTTGAAAATTATTTAACATGGACTAACCGAACAGATACGGCCATTGTTGTACAACTCAATTCAGGCTTAAAAATTAGCAATCCTTACGCTTTTTTAAATTCTACCCAATCGGTAGGTATTGGTAATAAATATAATAATCCTGCAAGTGTGCATTGGTCTATTGGCGAAACTGTTTTAGCAGGTGTGCCTTTGGGGTTATCGGGGAAGAATATTTTAGATTGTTATCTGGCAAACAAATGGGGTTTAGCAGCAAATCTTTCAACAACAGTACAAAATTTGTACAATGCACCTTCTGCAACATTCATTAATAATTTGGTTGGTATTGGAACTGAAGGCGGTGTTGATTCCATTGCCGGAACAGCATCGAACAATGGACTGGGCTTTATAAATGTATCAGGAAACAATGGCTTTTTGCGGGAAGCCGGCGATTATATGTTGGCCGCAGATAATGCTGCAACTGGGATTGGTACTATTGGTACGGGCTTTACAAAATGGAACAGAACATGGTTTATTGATAAGACAGATGCTGTAGGATATGGTGGCAACCTAAACGTATTCTTTGACTTTACCACTTATGGCATCGGTAATGCTTTGGATACAGTTGCCAATAGCTATTATTTATTATTCAACCTTACAAGCAGTTCGTTTAACAGCGGCAACAATTACTTGATTCCCGTGGCTTCTTATCAACAATTTGCCGGTAGTAAGCAACTTGCTTTTTTGGTAGATGCCATTAATACAGCCAATGGTTATTACACTATTGTTTATGCTGCCAAAGGAACAGCCGTTACCAATATCCCTTTATTAACGAGCTTTATATCACCTATTTTAAACATCAGTCCTGCACCATTTATCAACAAAGTTGTTTCAGGCAATACGTATAATTATTTGTTCTTAAATACCGATAGCATCAATTATAATATAGCGTATTTTAAAATTTTTGCAGGTG
>JANLVW010000457.1:0-2184 GCA_031364205.1 Ferruginibacter sp. | reverse complement strand
ATTTACGGTATTGGTTGCGATATTTTACAACCGAAAGCTGTGGAAAAAATATGTAGGATAAAAAATATTGATCCTGCAAAAGCCCAACTGTCTTTTATCTGCAAAGATCTTAGTCACCTAAGTGATTATACAAAAAGTATTGATACACCTTTGTACAGAATGCTGAAGAATCATTTACCTGGTGCTTTCACTTTTATTTTGCCTGCGAGCAAACAGGTTCCAAAAATTTTACAGAGCAAAAAATCTACAATTGGGCTTCGGGTGCCCGATAATAATATCTGCCGTGATCTTGGTGATGCGTTGGGCAATCCAATTTTAAGCGCCTCTTTACCCGGTGAAATGGTAGAGGACTATACCGATCCCGAAGTTATTTTTGAAAATTTTAAAGACCGAGTAGATTTTGTAATTGATGGTGGTATTGGTGGCATGGTACCTTCAACAATTATTGATTGCACGACAGATGACTGGACTGTAATACGGCAGGGATTAGGTATCTATAATGGTTAAAATTTATGTTTGCCTTTTTAACTTACCTAATATACTATAATTTTGAATATATATTATGGCGAAAATAAAAACGGAAACAAACGGGTCAATAAAAGAAATGATTCTTACAAATGC
Organism: Ferruginibacter sp.; assembly: GCA_031364205.1. Lineage (GTDB taxonomy): Bacteria > Bacteroidota > Bacteroidia > Chitinophagales > Chitinophagaceae > Ferruginibacter. The sequence goes on along the minus strand of JANLVW010000457.1, from coordinate 1,563 downwards.
TGCAGAACTTTTTAGGAAGAAAGGTTTTGCAGCCGCGTCAGTTAGGGAACTTGCAGAATCGCTTGGCATAGAAGCACCGAGTCTTTACAATCATATAGGATCTAAGGCTGAATTATTACAGGAAATTTGCTTTGATGTTGCAAAAGATTATACCATGCACATGGATGAAGTAATTGTTTCTAAAAAAAATGCAGCCCAAAAAACTGCAGATATTATCCGTTTTCATGTAAGAAAATTATCTACTGATTTTGACAAAGTTTTTGTTTCGGAACACGAATGGAAAAGACTGCCTCAAAAAAACCTGGAAGAGTTTCTTGCTCAAAGGAAACTTTATGAAAAAAACATGATAGATATTCTTGAGGATGGAATTGAAAAAAAATTATTTAAAAATATATTGCCCAGTATTGCTGTTCTTGCTATACTTTCTGCTGTTAGGGGGCTTGAGCTGAGGCAGCGCCACAAAAACGAGTTTACAATAGAAGAATTGGAGGAAACAATGGTTGAGCATTTACTACATGGAATAATAAAATAATGGCTACACATTTTCACACATTAAAAGTAAAAGAGGTAAAAAAAGAAACATCCGATTGTGTATCTGTAAGTTTTTTGATACCTGAAGATTTAACCGAAATATTTTCTTTTAAAGAAGGACAAAACATTACCATAAAGAAAAATATAAACGGTGAAGAAATTCGTCGTTCTTATTCTATTTGTAATGCGCCGTACGAAAAAGAGTTGAAGGTTGCCATAAAAAAAACAACCGGTGGTTTGTTTTCTTCTTTTGCCAACGATGAATTAAAGACAGGCGACATATTGGAAATTATGCCTCCAACGGGGAGATTTAATGCCAAGTCTGAAACCGGAAATTATCTTGCTATTGCAGCAGGTAGTGGTATTACACCCATTATTTCCATCATAAAACATACGCTTAAAACACAGCCTAAAAGCAATTTTACACTAATTTATGGTAACAAAAGCCGGGGTTCTATTATTTTTTTTGAAGATATAGAAGCGCTTAAAAATAAATTTATGGAGCGCTTTACCTGTATAAATATTTTAAGCAGGGAAAAAACTGACGCCGAAATAAATTATGGCAGAATTGGAACAGAAAAATTGGATGGGTTGAAACATTTATTAAACTTTAAAACTTTTAATGATGCATTCATCTGCGGACCTGAAGAAATGATTTTTGCTTCAGCTGCCTTTTTAGAGGAGAATGGAATACTTAAAAATAATATTCACTTTGAATTGTTTACCACGCCGGGTCAAAAGCAGTCGGCAATTAGTAGCAAACAATTGGCAGAAGAAATAGATGCAGGACCAAAAAGTAATATTACCATTAAGGTTGATGGCAGAAGTTTTAATTTTAACCTTGCTTATAAGGCTGAAAATATTTTAGATGCAGCATTGCAACAGGGCGCTGATCTTCCTTATGCTTGCAAAGGTGGCGTATGTTGTACTTGCAGAGCAAAACTGGTAGAAGGAAAAGTGCACATGGATGTTAATTATGCTTTGCTAGATTCGGAAGTTGAAGAAGGATACATATTAACCTGCCAATCACAT
>JANLVW010000383.1:0-4083 GCA_031364205.1 Ferruginibacter sp. | reverse complement strand
TGGTTCATAACCTTCAATACCTGATTTCTTTTTTTCATCAGCTGCATAAAACGCATTGGTAATTAAATTCAAAATCACCCTGCCAATATCCTGCGGAATAATATTTATATTTCCTATCGTTTTATCAAAATCCGTTTTCATGGTTGCGTTGAAAGATTTGTCTTTCGCCCGCAGGCCGTGGTAGGCTAACCGCAAATATTCATCAGCTAATTTGTTGATATCAGTTGGTTCTTTTGCTGCGCTGCTACTGTTGCGGCTATGCTGCAGCATGCCTTTTACAATGGCATCTGCCCGTTTGCCATGGTGGTTAATTTTTTCAAGATTTAGTTTTACATCATCCGCAATCTCTTTTGCATCTTGGTAATTCCCTTTTGCCAATTCTTCTTTCATTTCATCCATGAGTTCATTGCTTACTTCTGAAAAATTATTTACAAAGTTTAACGGATTTTGAATTTCATGTGCAATACCTGCTGTGAGGTCACCAAGGCTTGCCATTTTTTCGGCTTGGATTAGTTGGGATTGGGTGGCTTTGAGTTTGACCAAAGTTTCTTCCGCTTTAATTTTTTGTTTCTCTATAATTTCATTTTTATGCTGTAAATTTTGAAAAGCTCGTGTAAGGTGTTTCCTGTTGCGTATGATGAGCCCCAGTATGATGAGCAAAGAAAACAATGCCGCACATACAGAAAATATGAACCAGCGCTGCTGCAGGGATCGGCGCTCATACTCAAGTTCTTTCTTTGAAAATTCATAACCTGCTTTATAATTTGCTGCGGCTTTTTCGCTTTCTATACTGGTCAGACTATCTGCATATAATTTGTATTTCCTGTAATATTTTATAGCCTTATTACCGTCACCCATTTTTTCATAAATACCTGCAACAATTTCGTAGGCATCACGCAGCAGCTGTGCCTGACCCATTTCTTCTGCGCTGCGCAAAGCTTCTAATCCGTTTGCCAATGCTTCTTTAAACAAACCCTGTTTATTCTGTACTTTGGCCAGCCCTAAAAGTGCTTTGCATGTTGCTCTTGCATTGCCAAGTTCTTTGGACAAACGCAGCGCTGTCGTAAAATAGCTGATGGCTTCCCGGGCGCTATCCAGCCTGAAATAAGTATCGCCCAGTGTGTTGGCGACAGCTACCAACATATCAGGCACATTTTTTAAAAGGGCCAGGTTATAAGCCGGTATTAAATACCGAAGCGCTTTAGCAGGGTTGTTTTGCTCAAGGCTTACCTCACCAAGATTGTTGTAAGAAAGAATCATATTGGCAGTATCGGTAAGCTCTTGCGAAAGCACTAAAGTTTTTTGATAAGCTTTTTCCGCCTCATCCATTTTACCCTGATAAAAATGTATGGTACCAATATTATTTAGGCTGCTGCGAATAAGCAATTTATCATTTGCAGCCTCGGCATATTTTAAAGATGCATAAAATTTTTGGAGGGAAACCGGGTAATTTCCTTTGTTCAGGTATATTATTCCAATGTTGCCCAATAAAGCAGGTAACATGTTTTTGTAATTTTTTTTATCAGCAAGCTGGTAAGCACGTTCGTAATATTGAAGTGCACTGTCAAAATCACCTTTTGTCTGCTGCGCATTTCCGAGTATCCTGTAACTGTCCGTTTCTCCGCGGTAGTAACCCAGTTCCTCGCTTTGTGCTGGTATATTTTTTAAAATTATAAAGGCCGAGTCGGGGTATTGATCGGCATATAAAAAAGCTACACGGTTTACGGCATTTATATAAGCAGTATCAATGCTGTGGTTGTTTCTCCCTTCCAATGTATGCAGCCTTTGTTTCAGTTCTGAAAGATTTTTCGTTTGTGCTGCAATATTATAACAGAAAGTAAGGTTCATCACAATAAACAAAAGCCCAAATGGCAAAAAGTATCTCATGCAATTGGTTTAAATATATATACAGTTTTACCACACATTGAATATAATTGATTTTAAGCAATTCGTAAAATCACTTTTAATCATGCGTAAACAATTATTGAAATTTGTATATTAAATTCCTTAAATATTAGTAGAAATAATTATCTTACTCCCAACTAAAACTACAAAAATGAAAAAATACACTGCAACTTTACATCTATTTCGCCTGTTGGCTGTTATTTTTTTGACAGCCACATTCTTTACAGGATGCGAAAGCAATAAGGAAAAAACAATTCAAAAAGATTCTACAAAAATGAAAACCGATTCTATGCCCAAACTGAATAAAGATTCGCTCAGTACGACAAGGCCGGAGGTAATCAAAAATTAAACCCCTTTTTTCCTTAAAAATGAAAGGCAGAAATAAAAATAAAAAATATTCCTTCTGCGGTGGCGTTCGTATGTTTATGTTGGTAACGGTTTTGGTACTCAATATCAGCCAAATAGCAGATGCTCAAACATTTTACTATTTTGTTTACGAAGCAGCCAAAGCCGGTGAAACGCATATTTTTAAAACCCTGATAATGTTGCAACCTGATGGGACAGCTACCGCCAGAGTGCAATACAATGCAGGTATAAATAATAAGTTATACCTCTATGATGTTTACCTCGCTGACTCGAGCATACAAACAGAAGGTGTTACCCGGAAATATCTTATTCCCCGGAGCAATCCTGTACCGTTAATTGATGAAGACACGAACGGTTTCTTAAAACCCCGATTTATTTTTAAAAAGAATTATGACAGTGCAGGTTATTATTATGCAGCATCTGGCTCAGAAACAGAAACTTCCGATGGCAAATGGTCGCCTGCAAAAATGACGCTGAGTCAGCAAAAGACCTTCGAAGATCTTAGAGATGATGAACCCTTTGTAAGTTCCTTCTATTTTGAATCTGACCCGTTTTACCGATACATTTTTGGCGAACGTACCAGGTCCGTTCCAATATTAAGAACAGAAAAAATGTTTTTAATTGTGGTCGCCAATACAAATGATTCTACTGTGGGTGCCAGTGCTCAGACAGACCTTAAAAATGTATCTCAGTTGTTTAAAAATTTGGCACAAAACCTTGGCATAATAAAATTTTTCCCTTTATACGTCTCAGGCAATGAGTACAGTAAATCTGCGGTAGAAGCTTCACTCGCTGTTCTTGAAAAACAACAACCATCGCCAAAAGATATAGTAGTTTTTTACTACAGCGGACATGGTTTTCGGTTACAGGGCGACAAAAGTATTTATCCCCGAATGTCATATCGCACTGCAAAAAATAAAGCGAATAAAGAAATAGGTGATAATATCGGCCTTGAAGATGTTTACAACAGGATTAAAGCAATGAAACCCGGTGTAACATTAGTATTGGGTGATTGCTGCAATGCGGATTTATTTGAAAATCCTGTTTTAGGCAATGACGTCATTAAGCCAAAAGGCGGAGGAGTTCTTGGAGATTTTAATTTAGAAAGCGGTAGCAAACTTTTTTTTCCACCGGCACCGGTAGCAATTATTATCGGGAGTGTAAAACAGGGTCATCTTTCTGTGGGCCATCCTGAAATTGGTGGTTATTACACTCATTTTTTTACCACTGAACTGGAAAAAAATTTATGGGGATACAGTAGTTTTCAATTTTCGGAAAGTGGAAAAAATAAAGCATCCTGGCTACGCATGTTGATCAACGCCCGGGAAAATACTTATTGGAAATCAAAGGCAAAACAATGCGGCAAAACAGAAAATGACAGGTGCATACAGGAAGCAGAAATTGATGTAACCCCACCCCAATAACAGTTTAAAAATACAACGAATTATACCCGGAAAATTTGATTAATCTGACCCGGGAATGCGGTATTTTACCCCACTATAATCAATTTTTTTTTGCGGTTCATCATTCTTACCAGGTACAGGAAACGAATGGCCATCCAATAAATTAATCCATTTTTTGGTTTTTCTTAATCTTTCAAAAGCAGGATCATTCAATAAAATGTTTTTGTACGCAAAACCTGAATCGAGTAATTCTTTTACAAATGCAAAAGCTGCTGAATCTTGTTTGGTCATGGCAAGTATGCGGGCTTCTGTATAATAAGGGTTGTCAAAAGCCCCAATTTGTGCAACAGATTCTTTAGTAAATTCTTTCTTCGGTTTCTCAGGGGTTTGTAATGAATCCTGAAGGTAT
>JANLVW010000351.1:0-2358 GCA_031364205.1 Ferruginibacter sp. | reverse complement strand
TTTAACCGAAGAAAACATAGCGGAAAAATTGCGTGACTTAGATGGATTGCTTGTGGCACCGGGTTTTGGAAACAGAGGCGTAGAAGGAAAAATTATTGCCGTAAAATATGCCCGTGAAAATAAAATGCCATTCTTTGGTATTTGCCTGGGAATGCAAATGGCAGTTATTGAATTTGCAAGAAATGTATTAGGCTGGAGCAATGCACACAGTACCGAAATGGATACCACAACAGCTTATCCTGTAATTGCATTAATGGAAGAACAAAAGAAAGTAAAGAAAAAAGGTGGAACAATGCGCCTCGGTGCATACCCTTGCGAGATAGCGCCCAATACACTAGCTCATCAAATTTATGGCAGCGAATTAATTAGTGAACGACACCGCCATCGTTGGGAGTTTAATAATAATTATTTAAATGATTTTGAGCAGGCAGGTATGCTTGCCAGCGGTAGAAATCCTGCCAGTAAATTAGTGGAGATAGTCGAACTAAAATGCCATCCATATTTTATTGGTGTTCAGTATCATCCTGAGTTAAAGAGTACGGTTGAAAATCCACATCCATTATTTGTAAATTTTGTAAAAGCTGCAGGGGCCTTTGCAGAGCTTAAAATAAAAATGCAAATTTCTAAAGGCGAAACGATTCATTCATGATGCAAAAGTTGAGCATGGATGATCTGAATAGGATCAGTCCCGAAGAATTTAGGCGATCGGAAAAAACACCGGTGATTGCTGTGTTGGAAAATATAAGAAGCGCTTATAATGTTGGCAGTGTTTTTAGAACAGCTGATGCATTTTTATTAGAAGCCATTTATATAACAGGTTATACCTGCACGCCTCCTCACAAAGAAATAAAAAAGACTGCTCTCGGAGCAGAAGATACTGTAGAGTGGAAACATTTTGCCAATGCTGCAGAAGCAATTATCAGCTTAAAAGAGCAGGGTTTTAAAGTGTATGCAGTAGAGCAAGTGGTGAACAGTATTGCTTTGCAAAATTTAAGTTTATCAGCCAAGGAAAAGGTTGCATTTGTTTTTGGGAATGAGGTTAGTGGAGTAGAAATAAGCACTATTGCTTTGTGTGATGGATGTGTAGAAATTCCGCAGTTTGGCACTAAGCATTCTTTAAATATTGCTACGGCAACAGGTGTTGTGTTGTGGGAAATAGTAAGGACGAGAAGTTAGATTTCACAAATAAAAAGTTGAAGGCCACCTTAAGTTAGCAACAAAAAAATACTATAATTTCTTACATGCCATCCATAAAAAATTATCTTTCTCTTGTAAAGTTTTCTCATACCATTTTTGCAATGCCTTTTGCAATAATTGGATTTTTTTTAGGAGTCAATCGATTGAATCATTTAAATCAAAAACCTAACAATTCTTCCTTTATTAGCACATTAGCAAATTATCACATTGTTACATTTGCACTTGTTCTTATTTGCATGATCACTGCCCGATCGGCAGCTATGGCATTTAACCGTTACCTCGACAGACGGTTTGATGCGAAGAATCCTCGTACTGCAATCCGTGAAATACCTGCGGGTATTGTCTCCGAAAAAAACGCTTTGTTCTTTACCATTTTAATGTGTGTGTTGTTTGTGATTTGTACTTTTTTTATAAATACTATTTGTTTTTACTTATCGCCGGTTGCATTGTTTGTAATTCTGTTTTACAGTTATACAAAACGTTTTACTTTTTTATGTCATTTAGTTTTGGGCGTAGGTTTAAGCCTGGCACCAATCGGCGCTTACTTAGCAGTAACTGGTGCTTTTGCCTTATTGCCTGTTTTATTTTCTGTTGCAGTGGTTTGTTGGGTAAGTGGTTTCGATATTATTTTTGCCCTGCAGGATGAAGCTTTTGATAAAGAAAACAATCTCTATTCTATACCTGCAGTAATGGGGAAAGCAAAGGCGCTTAATATTTCTTCTTTGCTGCATTTGTTGAGTGCAGTCGCTGTTATTTATGCAGGATTTTATGGGCATTTCAGTTGGTTTTATTGGCTTGGTACAGCAGTGTTTTGTGGTATGCTTATTTACCAGCACGCCATTGTAAAACCTACCGATTTAAGCAGAGTAAATATTGCATTTATGACTGCTAATGGCATTGCATCAGTTGTGTTTGCCGTTTTTGTATTGTTGGATTTATTTTTACTGCATTAGTTTTTGTGCGTTCATCTTTTATTTTTTGAATTAGCATTTGCTCGGGCTCTACATTCCTACCTTTTTATTCGGTGAAGCTATGTAAAAAGACCGCCTGAAAGATGAAGTCGGGCAGGGATATCCATTTCTATCCCGCCGATCTTAAGTAGTATAACTTTTATCAACTTTTATAGTGAGATGTTGAAGTATATTATATTTAAATGAACCC
>JANLVW010000323.1:0-3559 GCA_031364205.1 Ferruginibacter sp. | reverse complement strand
TTAAGATGGGGTTTATCCCTCTTGAATGATTCTTTTGCCATTTTTTAAATTTTAATATTTGTTTTGAAAATTAGATTTTCATTTTAAGTCCGATAAATCATAGACTGTATTTTTAAATCTTTTCAGATTTTTATTTTATTTGAGCCATCAGAGAGAATCGAACTCACGACCTCAACCCTACCAAGCAAGCGCACTACCCCTGAGCTACGACGGCTAGTCAGCAGGCAGTAAACAATATGCAGCCGGCAATTGTTTTTGCAAATTGCCGACTGCATAAAGAGCGGAAGACCGGGCTCGAACCGGCCACCTGAAGCTTGGAAGGCTACCGCTCTACCAAATGAGCTACTTCCGCTGGTTAATATGCCAATTAGCTAGTTCTATAATTTGCTAAAGGAAATACTTCAATTTTAAAAAGAACTGGTAACTAGTAAATTTACTAATTATTTTTGTGGGCAGAGTAGGTTTCGAACCTACGTACTCGTGAGAGAACAGATTTACAGTCTGTCGCCTTTAACCGCTCGGCCATCTGCCCTTAAATTTATTTTATTTTGATACAATTTTAAATAACAAGAACTTTATTTAGAAGTTATTAAAAAAATAAAACCAAATTGAGCCGAAAACTGGAGTCGAACCAGCGACCTACTGATTACAAATCAGTTGCTCTACCAACTGAGCTATTTCGGCATATAATAAAGAACTTTCCCTAAAAACAGAACATTATCATTTCAGGTCGTTTTTTTTAGGAAGGCAAATGTACGCGAAAATTTTTAATAGAAAAAGTTTTAAAATATATTTTTGAAATAAATGATAAGGTGAATAATTTTTATATAATATCTAAATCAATTCAGTCGGCAAATTCTATTCAATTTTTTAAATTTCATAAAAAAAAGCTGCCATTTTTTTGGCAACTTTTAGCTTCAATCTTTTAAAAATTATGCTGCTAATTTTTCTTTCTTTCTTTTTATCTGGTTTATGACTGCATCTAAAGCCCCATCAAAACTCTCTTCAAAAGATTTGGAAGAGTGTTTTACAAAAAACTCGTGACCGGGTATTAACACTTTAATCTCAGCAATCTTGTCTTTAATGTTGTGCACAATATTATCCAATTTCAAGTATACGTCCACTTTTGTTATTCTGTCATGAAATTGCGAAATTTTTTCACATTTGCTTTCAATGTGTTCTACTAATTTGGAATCTGCATCAAAATGTACTGTCTGAATGTTAACGTTCATAACCATTTTTTTATTGAGTGAAAAATAAAAATTAATCAGGTAAAGATGTTACATAGGCTTCGCAAAAATGAGGCAGAATGAAAAAACACTAACATATACAAGTTAATGCAAAATATTTTTAAAACTTAATTTTTGCTGTTAAAAATTTAGGCTTTGGGATGTGCTTTTTTATAAACATCTTTTAACTTTTCAATACTGTTGTGAGTATAGATTTGAGTAGCAGCAAGACTTGCATGACCCAATAATTCTTTAACCGCATTTAATTCTGCTCCGTTGTTCATTAAATGAGTAGCAAAAGTATGGCGTAAGATATGAGGGCTTTTTTTTTCGATTGTAGTTATTTGTGAAAGATATTTTTTTACAATATTGTAAACTTGTTTAGGATCTAATGGCATTCCATTTTCTGTAACGAAGAAATGATGATTTTCATTGTATATATTCAGTTCTTTCTTTTTATCCATATAAAACTTTAAATCATTTACCAGGAAATTATTTACCGGAATGATTCTTTGTTTACTTCCTTTCCCAAAAACTTTTATTTGAGAGTTCATTCTATCAATATCACCGTCCTTCAAAGCAATTAACTCTGCTTTTCTTATACCTGTAAAATATAAAATCTGTAAGATCAATTTTTCGGTTGTGCCTCTAAATCCTTCAGAAAATTCGGTGGATGTAAATATTTTTTCAATATCATTTTCAATAATAAACTGGGGAAGTTTTTTGGGCATTTTAAGAGAAGTAATTCCATTTACCGGATTTACCAATACAAGTTTATTTTTTAGGAGATATTTAAAGAAAGATCTTAGAGAACATATTTTTCTATTTAATGAACGGGCGCTCATTTTATTTTCTTTCATTTCAGCCAGCCAACTTCTTACATAAACAACTTTAATTTTGTCTATTGAAGTATCAGGGAAATGCAGAGAAAGAAAGGCAAAAAAGGATTTCAAATCGTTTTGATACGAAAGAATAGTATGCTTACTGTACCGCTTCTGAAATTGCAGAAACTCAATAAAATTCTGTTGAACAATATGATGAAGTAGGACCATAAAAAAACTGATGATTGAAGTTAATGTAACCTACCATCAGTTTTAAAATATAAATTAAATAATGTTAATCAAATTTACCCTCGGATAGCTGTTGTTTATAAACTGCTTTTAAAACTTCCATTCTGCGGCGGATAGAAGGCTTTATAAAAGCCTGTCTTTCCCTTAGCTGTAAAAGTGTACGACTTTTTTCGAATTTCTTCTTATACTTTTTAAGTGCTTTGTCTATGTTTTCGCAATCTTTAGAATCTATAATTAACATTGTTATTTTACTCTTTTTAGTGGATTAGGAATGCAAATATAAAAGAAAAATTTAAAAAAAGAAAAATTATGAACAAAATGCGAATATTGTAACATGTTTACAGGAATAATCGAGCAATTAGGTACAATAGAAAACGTACAGACAAAAGGCAGCAATGTAACGCTAACAATAAGTGCGGCCTTCACTTCTGAACTAAAAGTAGACCAGAGTTTGAGCCACAGCGGCGTATGTTTAACAGTTGAAACCATTGACAATAATAGGTACATGGTAACCGCTATAGAAGAAACATTAAAGAAAACAAGCCTTTCTAAATGGAAAGTCGGAACTGTTGTAAATTTAGAAAGATGTCTTCGGTTTGATGGAAGGTTAGACGGTCATATCGTTCAGGGCCATGTAGATACTGTAGGAAAATGTATTCATGCGATAACAAAAGACGGCAGTTGGGAATATGTAATTTTCTTTGACAGAAAATTTGCTTCCCTCATTATTGAAAAAGGATCTATTTCCCTAAATGGAATAAGCCTTACTATTTTTAATGTAACCGATAACAGTTTTACAGTTGCCATTATACCTTATACATATGAGCATACAAACATGCATAGATTACAAATAAACGATGAGGTAAATATTGAATTTGATATGATTGGGAAATATGTGGGGAGGATGAATAGAGTAAATATTATTTAACACGATTTTTAAAGATTAACATTTTTTTTTCAATTAAATGCCATGTTAAGAATGCTATTGGAACTACAACTAGTAAAGTAACCATAAAAAGGTTGAAGGGATTATGCACAACTAAATTACTGGCTATTAACATTTGTTGAACAGGAAATGAAAATGCATAAACACCATAGGTAAAATCTCCATACTTTCCTGCCTTGTTTGTGAATCCTTTTAAGTGAGCAATTATAATTACAATAAATGGTAGTAAAATAATATGAATTGATTTTTCTAGTGATGAAAATATAGATAAAATAAGTAATGAAATAATTCCCAAAAAAATTAAAACTGATTTT
>JANLVW010000270.1:0-1856 GCA_031364205.1 Ferruginibacter sp. | reverse complement strand
CCCCTGGGGCTTTAACACAAACACCTATGACGAGCCTGTCCGACCCAACGGCAGATACACAGATGACTTGCGTGACATTGACAATGTTGAGGACTTTTTAAGAAGAAGGGGTAGCGGCGTCTCTGACATGTTCAGCAGTACCGTCAAAGGACAAAAGGTAGAGATCAATTGAATTACAGCGGATTGTAAGGATACTAGAAACTCGTCATTTTCTCAATGAAATCAAAACCTTCGTATACGAGCGTCCAAGCGCAGAGATACTGCGCTTATGCGTAATCTCACTTAAAGGATTTGTTTGATCCAGGAACTGCGAAAGTTGAGATGTGCCAAAGAAGGAATTTATAACAGAAGATAATGTTCTGGCATTAATCAGATCAACAGGAGTAAATACCTCGTTATCACGAACGTTCATTCGCTCCCGAATGGTACGGGCCATACGTGCCAAACCAACCCCAAACTGTGCATATAACTGCTCCCCCACGGTACGAACACGACGGTTGCTTAAATGGTCAATATCATCCACTTCACTTTTACCATTTGTAAGTTGTACAAGTGTTTTAATGATAGCAATGATATCATCTTTTGTAAGAACCTTTTTTGTTATAGGAAAATCAAGACCTAAACGGCGATTGATTTTATAACGCCCAACTTCTCCTAAATCGTAGCGCTTATCACTGAAAAATAATTTATCAATAATACCCCGAGCCGTTTCATCATCCGGAGCATCAGCACCGCGAAGTTGCTTGTATATATGTTGAACAGCCTCCAACTCAGAGTTAGAAGTATCCTTATTTAAAGTGTTGTAAATAATTGAATAATCACCACTTACTTCTTCTTTTTGTATGAAAACGCTTTTAACTTCTACAGAAAGAATGGTAGCAATATTGCTTTCATCCAAAACAGTATCTCTTTCAAGAATAATTTCGTTTCTTTCAATAGACACGACCTCTCCTGTATCTTCATCTACAAAGTCTTCTACCCATGTACGTAGTACTCGGGCTGCAAGACGTTTGCCTATTTGTTTCTCAAGATTTTTCTTATCAGCTTTAACTTCATCAGCCATCCCGAACAATTCCAAAATGTCTTTATCAGTTTCAAAACCGATAGAACGTAATAATGTAGTAACAGGAAATTTTTTCTTACGATCGATGTAAGCAAACATAACATTGTTAATATCTGTAGCAAACTCCATCCAAGCTCCTTTAAAAGGAATTACACGTGCAGAAAATATTTTGGTACCATTCGGGTGAATAGACTGACCGAAGAATACACCTGGTGAACGGTGAAGCTGACTAACAACTACACGCTCTGCGCCATTAATTACAAAAGTACCACGGGGTGTCATGTAAGGAATATTTCCTAAAAACACATCCTGTACAATTGTTTGAAAATCCACGTGCTCTTCATCATTACAGCTAAGGCGAAGCTTGGCTTTTAATGGAACAGCATAAGTAAGACCTCTTTCAATACACTCATCTATTGAATAGCGAGGTGGATCTACGAAGTAATCTAAAAACTCCAATACGAAAATGTTTCGGGTATCACTTATAGGAAAATTCTCTTTGAACACACGGAACAATCCCTCTACGTTACGCTTATCAGGCGTGGTTTCCAACTGAAAAAAGTCTTTAAAAGACTGAATCTGGATTCCTAGCAAATCGGGTTGTTCCGCTATGAGTTCGACCTTTCCAAAGTTGATACGCTTAGCAGCACTTGTTTTTGTTGCAGACATATATTAATTAAAACGTTTAGTGAAGATCCTTTCGGTTAAAATAGAGCTTGCGCTACTAAGTCAATTTAAGGATCGCAAAGGTAGGTAATAAAATTAAATAAATTTTGGAAAAAATGAATTTGGC
>JANLVW010000268.1:0-1626 GCA_031364205.1 Ferruginibacter sp. | reverse complement strand
AAAAATGATTCAACTCTTGCCTGTAAATGATACCATAGCAACTTTTACTGATAAAGATTCTTATCCTTATTCGGCCATTTCTTCCTTTGCATTAAACCCATTATATCTAAATGTTGAGCAAATAATAAGTACTACTCAAATTTCGATTTCAGAAAATGAAGAAGTGCAAGTTCGCAGACTGAATAGTCTTTCTTATTGCGATTTTTCAGCTACAGTAAATCTTAAACTCTCTATTGTAAAAAAAATACTTCAAAATACAAAAACAGATTTTTTTAAAGAAAAAGAATGGCATATCTTTTTTGAAAAAAATTTTGAATGGCTTATTCCCTATGCTGCTTTTTGTGTTTTGAGAGATAAATTTAAATCCGTTCACATCGGTGATTGGGAAGAATATGCACTATATGATATTGATAGAATATTGTCATTTGTAGAACCGACAAATGATCATTTTAAAGATATTTTATTTTGGTATTTTGTACAATATCATTTGCATTTACAATTGAAAGATGCGAGCGAATATGCTCATAAAAATAAAGTTATTTTAAAAGCAGATCTACCGATTGGCATTGCAAAATACAGTGTTGATGCATGGGTTAATCCAGAGCTTTTTAATATGAATGTACAGGCAGGCGCACCACCCGATGCTTTTTCAACGGTTGGACAAAACTGGCAATTTCCCACCTACAATATTGATAAAATGAGGGAAGATAATTTTGCATGGTTTATCAAGCGAATGAAAAACCTTGAGAATTATTTTGATGCTCTCAGAATTGATCATGTCCTTGGATTGTTTTGATTTTGGAGTATTCAGCATAACCAGGTTGATGGTTCAATGGGTATTTTTGTTCCTGCTATTCCATTAGAAAAATCCGGATTTATACAGGCAGGTTTATATTTTGATGAAGGTAGATTGTGTAATCCTTACATAACAGAAGATTTATTATTTAATAATTTTGGTGAAGATGTTGAAGCAATTAAGACAATTTTTTTTGATGGAATTATTTTAAAAGAAAAATATAATTATCAACAAAAAATTTCAATCTATTTAAAAAGCAATCCTGAATTTTTAAAGTATGAACAGCAGCTATTCAACTTCGTTTCCAATATTATTTTGTTGAAAGATTCTTTGTCTGATAAGTCCTATCATTTCCGAATTAATATGCACCAGACTTATTCTTATCAGCAACTGGAAGATGAACAAAAAAATATACTGAATACTTTATACAACCAATATTTTTTCGAAAATCAAAACGAATTATGGCAAAAAGAAGGTACAGCTACACTTTCCATGTTGGCAAAATCTTCTAAAATGTTGTTGTGTGCCGAAGATTTGGGTATGGTGCCACCTTTTACAGAAAAGGTTTTAGCAGATCTAAATATTCTTTCTCTGCAAATACAGCAGATGCCTAAAATAGATAATGAGCAATTTTCTGATACACACAATGCCAAATACCCTTGCGTTGTCATGCCTGCTACGCATGACATGGCGCCAATAAGATTATGGTGGGAACAAAATAAAGCATCAGCACAACTTTTTTTTAATAGAATTTTAAAGGAATCAGGGACAGCCCCCTATTTTTGCGAACCCTGGGTTTGTAAAAAAATAATTGAACTCCACCTACAATC
>JANLVW010000264.1:0-5033 GCA_031364205.1 Ferruginibacter sp. | reverse complement strand
CTTTTTTGCAATTGCAGCATCCATTCCTATTCCAATATTGGCATCTCCATTAGGTAAAGGAAAAATCCAAAAGTATCCAGGCAATACCTCTTTTAAAAAATGGAGTTCAATAAAATTAGTATTATGCAAGGCTTTTACATTTTTATAATAAGCCCGTAAACCAATTGCAGCAGATTTATTAAGTACATTTTGCTGCATCAATATTTTTTTGGAAATGCCTTTATCCCCATCGGCTCCTATAAGTAAAGAGCAAGAAACAGCAATTACTTTTTTATCAGGCGTATGATAGTTGATGGTATAACCGGTTTCATTTTTTTTAATGGTGGTCACCGTTGCATGTTCAATAATTTGTGCAAACGGAGTCTTTGCTTTTTCATACAAAAAATGATCGAATATTAATCTCCTGGAGGTAAACCCCAATGCTTTGTTTTTAAGGTGATCAACTACAGGAAAAGGAATATCAATAAAATTGCTGTTAGGGGCTGAAAATCTGATACCATGAGTTGGTAAAAATTCATGCCCTTTATCAAAAATTTCATCTAAATATTCAATGTTTGCTTTACGAAGTACAAAGCATGTTTTCCCACTAAAACCATCGCCACAGATCTTGTCTCGTGGAAATTTTTCTTTCTCCAGAACTATATGTTTTATTCCCTGTTTTGATAAAAACAGCGAGGCACTTACACCCGCAGGACCACAACCGATGATAACAACTGGAGCAAATTCAGAATTCATAGAAAGATATACTTGATATTTTTATTAAAAGATTGAGATAAATAAAGAACATGAAATAGTTTGTTATTCTGCATCCTTCAATAGAAGATATACGTACAATTTAGATGATTTGTCTTTAGGGATGCTTGTAACAATTTGAATGGTATTTAATTTCTTTCGATTCATTTTAATACGCAACGTTCGGGAAAAGTTGAGATATTGTCGGAAAGGAAAAAGTCATTTGAAGTGTTTCGCAAAATATGAAGTTGGTGGGCGATTTGCTTAAAGTAAAAAGCCTTAAGCTTATGGTATTGGTGCACCTGACTTCATTATCTACTACACACCCTTCAAATGAGCAATGAAAAGATTTTTACAAAATGATGGTCTACAAAAAAAAATTGGTTTAAGTTTTTAACTACTAACTCCGTTGAAAGAAGTTACTCGACCAACGTCCCATAGTCTCATAAACTAACTGCCTGTCTCCTCCCATTAAAAAAGCTCCCAAAACAAGAACTTAATTTTTTTTAATTTTTAAATATCGTGAGCAGATCTGCCAGCTTTTCTTTGAGGTAATTGCGGTGTATTATAAAATCTAAAAAACCGTGATCCAATAAAAACTCACTTCTTTGAAACCCTGCGGGTAAATCTTTTTTTATTGTTTCTTTAATAACTCTCGGTCCTGCAAAACCTATTAATGCCTGAGGTTCACCACAAATTATATCTCCCAACATGGCAAATGATGCTGTAGTACCACCAAAGGTTGGATCTGTACACAGAGATATAAAAGGAATTTTAGCTTCTGCTAGCTGGTACAGTTTGCCGGATGTTTTGGCAAGTTGCATTAATGAGAATGCGCTCTCCATCATACGTGCACCGCCGCTTTTATTTATAATCATAAATGGTATACGGTGTTGCATGCAATAATCACAGGCTCTGCTTATTTTTTCACCCATTACACTGCCCAAGCTTCCACCGATAAATTCAAAATCCATACAGGCAATAACAAGTTCATGTTCTTTTACCTTACCATGTGCAACAGTAATGGAATCGTGAATATCTGTTTTCTTGTGCGTGTCTTCAAGGCGTTTTCTGTATGGTTTTAAATCAACAAACCCTAAAAGATCCTTTGACTTTATATTGCCAAAAAGTTCTTCATGTAAACCATCATCAAATATAATATCGAAGTATTCTGCACTTCCTATTCTGTGGTGATAATCGCATTTAGGGCAAACATAGTTATTTTCTTCAAGGTCAGATACGGTGCAGGTGTATTTACACTCGGGGCATTTTTCCCAAAGGCCCTCAGGTGCGTCTTTTTTATCTTTTGTTGATGTAAGTATTCCTTTTTTAATTCTTTTAAACCAGCTGCTTTTATGAATGCCGCCTTCTTCTGTATTACCTGAAAGTATGGCATCAAAATCTTCTTCTTTCTTCATTTATTTTAATTTTAAAGGGATTTAATCCCAAAAAAAATTGAAAATTCTTTTACAATTTATTTACTGTTTTATGCATTTCTATTAAGGCAATTCAAATCATCGAAAGCAATTTCCAGTCTTTTAATAAAACTCTCTTCACCTTTTCTTAACCAAACCCGTGGATCGTAATGTTTTTTATTCGGAGAATCCGCGCTCTCAGGGTTTCCTAACTGACCCTGCAAATAGCTCTCATTTTTTTTATAATTTTCTAAAATTCCATCCCAGAAAGCCCATTGCAAATCTGTATCTATATTCATTTTAATAGCACCATAACTTATAGCTTCTCTTATTTGATGTTGTGGAGAACCGCTACCACCGTGAAATACAAAGTAAACAGGCTTGGGTCCGGTCTTAAATTCTCTTTCAATGTAATCCTGACTGTTTTTTAGAATTACAGGTGTTAGTTGTACGTTTCCGGATTTGTAAACACCATGTACGTTACCAAAAGCTGCCGCAATGGTAAATAAATTACCAACCTTACTCAATTCTTTATAGGAATAAGCAACATGTTCCGGTTGCGTGTATAATTTTTCGTTGTCAACATCACTATTGTCAACCCCATCTTCTTCACCTCCGGTAACACCTAATTCAATTTCAATGCTCATACCAAGTGTCGCCATACGTTTGTAAAATTCTACAGAAGTAGCTATATTTTCTTCAAGCGGTTCTTCAGATAAATCGAGCATGTGTGAGCTAAAAAGCGGTTGACCTTTCTCTTTGTAAAATTGCTCTCCGGCATCTACCAAACCACTAATCCATGGTAGCCATTTTTTAGAGGCATGATCTGTATGCAACACAACAGGAACGCCATAATATTTAGCAACATTGTGTATATGCAATGCACCTGATATTCCGCCAGCGATGTTTGCTTGTAAATGATCGTTTTGCATTCCTTTACCTGCTATGAATTGTGCACCACCGTTCGAAAATTGAATGATAACCGGAGAATTTACTTTTGCTGCGGCTTCCAACGTAGCATTGATGGTATTTGTACCTATTGTATTTACTGCCGGCAAGGCAAACTGGTTATCTTTTGCGTCGTTGTATAAGGCTTCTAAAGCTGCGCCGTATAAAACGCCTGAACCATATTTACTCATAAACTGTTTTTTTACAAATGTATGAAAGTACATTCATTAATTACTTCCACCAAAAGCGTGTTTTTCACTGATTTCAGTAAGCAGATTATCAAAATATGCAGGCATATATTTCATCCTACTACCATACCAGCTAAACATTTCTCCATCTGCCAATAATATTTTGGTATCGGGCAAATACGTCTGTATTTCTGTAATGTGTTTTTGTTTAAAAGGGTAGGGTTCAGATGAGAGTAAAATTAACTGAGGGTTAGCTGATATTATATCTTGCAAAGTGACTTGTGGATACCTTTTGTAATGATTAAATATATTTTGCAAACCAAGTCTGCTCATCATATCATTTATAAAAGTATCTCCACCAACAGTCATGTAAGGATCTTTCCAGATAAAATAGGCAGTTTTAATTTGCTGAAATGGTTTTTGAATTAGATTAAAACCTTTTTGAATAGCCTTTGTGAGTTGAATCGCTTCTGTTACCTTTGAAGTAATTTTTCCAACATCTTCAATCATCCTTATTGCTTCTTCATAATTATTTACATCGGTAAGAAAAACAGGGAAAAGTCTGGCTAAAATTTCTACTTGTTCCTGCGTATTTTCTTCTTTGTTGGCAATTATTAAATCAGGTTGCAAATGCTTTATTTTTTCTATCTGCAGGTTTTTTGTGCCACCAATTTTTTCTTTTGTTTGATAATATAAAGATGGATGAATACAAAATTTTGTAATTCCAATTGTTTCCTTTGCTAAATTTAGATTATACAAAAGTTCAGAAATGGATGGAACGAGGGAAATAATTTTGTGTGGATTTTCTGAGGCGGTTTTATTAAGAAACATTTATAAAAATACACACTGAATTTTAATAAAAAAAACTTCCAACATGCTTTGCATAAACAAAGCACGATGGAAGTAATGTTTTGTACCAACGATACATACCCGGTTTTCACGGAGAGATTTTAAATCTGAATTTTTTATTCAGTTAAATAATGTCCCGGTTTCAATGGTTTGGTTTTTCGCTATCATCGCCGTGGTTAGCAGCATAAGTTTTTTTTAGGATTTGTGTTTTTTACAGGATTAAGATTCAATTGGTTTTTTTGCTTTGTACTGTCGTTGGCAGTTTAAGCAGGTAATGGATTTGGTTTTTTAAATTTTGCTATTATCGCTTTTTAAAGCATAAGCAGGATATTGCTTTTGTTTTTCAATTTGCTATTATCGCCTTTAAAAGCATAAGCAGAATTTTCGGTTTTCATAAGAATAAGAATATCAATTATTTTGCTTTAAATAATAAAGCTAATTTTTTTGTTTTTTAATGGTATTCAAAGATCTTAAAATAGAAGTCGATTGATATTGAATTTTAAAGTTTTTCTATTTTTTTTAAAGGATATTAGAAGAACTTATTTGGCTTTTTCATGATTCTTGGATTGTGATTGATAACATATCTTTATCAATCAACTTCTTAAACAAAGATGCAGTCTTTTACAAGTGTACACAAGAGCAAATCTTCTCTATTATTAAAATGAAGTAAATACATACCAAAAAGTAGTTAAGCAATAATTTATAAGTATTTGATACAATAAAAATTATCGTAAAAATACTTACCCAGCTTGTAGAAATAATACAACAGAAAATGCCACACTTATAAAAATGTGGCATTAATACTATAAAAAAACAGTCAAATGGCAAATCGTAAAATACCCAAACTTTATTTAGAAAGACTTTGAATGATATCGTATTTTGTTACAATGTGCAAAGAACC
>JANLVW010000223.1:0-2666 GCA_031364205.1 Ferruginibacter sp. | reverse complement strand
ATCAGTTTAAAAAAGAAGATACTTTTCCTTTAAGGATTGTTGCAGATGGGAAAGATATTTTACAATACATGGTAGAGGTTACTGAATAATTTTTTTCTCTTCTCTGTACATTTTTATCATTTCAGCAAAATGCAGTTTTTGTACACAGGCTGTTACATTTATTGCCAGTCGTTTTGTTTTGGTAGTTTGTGTACGGGCATTTTTAACCCAGTTTGAAAACCAATTTTGATGAGAAGGCGGCAGTTTTTTAAAATAATCGTAAGCCGTAGGTTCATCTTTTAAACATTCCAATAATTCACCATCAGGAACAAGTTCTTCTGTATCTTCTTCTATATTTACTATTACGAAAGCACCCTCTATTTTTTTAATTCCTTTTCTTACAGTTGCATTAAGGGCTAATATAAAATCACCATCGCCCATGGGCGTTAATGCGATTCCTTTTATATAATGTTCGTCAATTTTTCCTTTTACCCTAAATAATTTCTTGCAACCCGGCTTTAATTTTTGTGCAATTTTTTCGGGAATATCAATATAGGTCCATCCTGTTTTTTCACCTTTATTACCAAATTTTTGCAGTACTGCTTTAAAAATTACCATTAATAAATTTAAATAAAACCAACAATAAAACCACCATTTAAGGTGGTTTTATATATCATTATAATAAAAAAATTATGCTCTTTGTTTTGCCGGTGCTTTGGCAGCAGGTTTCGCAGCAACCTTTGATGCAGTTTTTCTGGCTGGTTTTACGACAGCTTTTGCAGGAGCTTTGGAAGTAACCTTAACTGCAACTTTTGCAGGAACTATTTCTTCTACAACTTCTTCCACTTCATCTTCTACTACTTCAATAACTTTTGGCGCTTTTGCTTTTTTCTTTAAATTTTTTATAGCGTCTTCAATTCCTTTTTTAAGATCTTCATACGTTGGTTTTGCCATTCTTTCGCCATTTACAAAAAATGTTGGAACAGTTGTAACTCCACGGTTGAGTCCTTCTCTTAAATCACCCTGTACCTGCCAGCCATATGTAGCATTTACAAGATCATCTAAAAATCGTTTGTTTTGTACGCCAGCTTCTTTGCTGTATAATTTTAGACTAGTTGTACCAAGATTTTTTCTGTTAGCAAATAAGATATTGTGCATTTCCCAAAATTTACCATCTTGGCCGGTTGCAACTGCTGCTTCACCTGCTTTTAAACTACGTTGGTGAATGTTTGTTAAAGGAAAGTGTCTAAAATTAAATCTTATAACACCATCATATTCAATCAACAATTTCTTTACAATCTCATTTGCGTTTGCACATACTTCGCTTTCATACTCACCAAACTCTTCTAACGTAATTTCCGCTTTAACATTTCCCACAAAAATGTCTCTTGGTTCTATAATTTCAATTACTTCTTTTTTGAATGCCATTTTTAATTAAGTTTTATGGTGGTTATAGAATAAACAGCTTGTTTATTGATTTTCAAAGGATAAAATGTATTAAACAATTAAAATATTTAATGTATACTTTGCAATTTACAATCTTTTTATCAGATTATGAAACGTTTTACGTAAATTAACAGCACTTTCCTTCTAAATAAAAGCTAACTATAGCGATATAAATTACTGTTTCAAAGCTGTCTTTTCATTTCTAAATACCACCATTCCATCAAATACGTCAACAATTACAGGAGAAGTTCTATCTATGTCTCCTCCTAATATTTTTTTGCTTAACTGATTTACAATTTGTTTTTGAATCAATCTTTTTAATGGTCTTGCTCCAAATTGAGGATCATAACCATTGTCAGCCAAATACTCCAACGCATAATCTGTAAACTGCAAATCAATACCATTTTTCTCTACCAATTTTTTTAAATCCTCTAACTGTATATTTATAATACCTTTTATTTCTTTTTTCATTAGCGGCTGAAACATAATGACCTCATCAATTCTGTTTAAAAATTCGGGGCGAATGGTTTGTCTTAAAAGATTCAAAACTTCTACTTTGGTTTTTTCTACAACTTCATCTTTGTTTTTATCATTTACATTTTCAAAATTTTGCTGAATAATCTGACTACCCATATTACTTGTCATGATGATAATAGTATTTTTGAAGTTAACAACCCTACCCTTATTATCTGTCAATCTTCCATCATCAAGCACCTGTAATAAAACATTGTATACATCCGGATGTGCTTTTTCAATTTCATCCAACAAAACAACGGAATACGGTTTTCTGCGAACGGCTTCCGTTAACTGCCCACCTTCATCGTAACCAACATAACCCGGAGGGGCTCCAACAAGCCTGCTCACAGAATGTTTCTCCTGGTATTCACTCATATCAATCCTTGTCATCATTGCATCATCATCAAAAAGATATTCAGCCAAAGCTTTTGCCAATTCTGTTTTACCAACACCTGTTGTACCTAAAAATATAAAAGACCCAATTGGTTTGCGTGCATCTTGTAAGCCTGCACGACTTCTTCTAATGGCATCAGCAACTGCTTCAATTGCTTCATCCTGTCCCACTACTCTTTTATGCAACTCATCTTCCAAGTTCAATAGTTTTTCTTTTTCGCTCTGCAACATTTTTGATACTGGGATACCCGTACTTTTTGCTACAGCTTCTGCAATATCTTCCGCATCTACTTCTTCTTTCAACATCCTTCTTTCGGAAAGTGCTGCTAAAT
>JANLVW010000217.1:0-5693 GCA_031364205.1 Ferruginibacter sp. | reverse complement strand
AAATAAAAATGAAAAGTTATGTAGCAGTTCAAAAAAAACTATTGGTATTGGTCTATACATTATGGAAAAAGAATGTAGCATTTACAGAAAATTATTTAATGGAGAATACAAAAGAAGAGGAGCAGGCGTCTGCCTCTCTGGGCAGCTTGGCACAAGCTGAATAAATTAGTGCCAGACAAGCTGGCACTAAACAAGGTAGAATACAATCGAATTATCGCAGTATGTCTCCTCTCTGGAAGTCAAAGATAATTAAAAAGTTTTTTGAGTTTTATTAGGAAATCAACATAGTACCTTTGACCAGCCGATCTATTATAGAAAAATTAATCTTCGTCCTTTTCTCTCCGATGAATTATACAAGTGCCTTCTTTTGGTAGCCGAGACATGTGACCTTTTATTCTTAACTTAACTTAATTCTCAATATGACATGATGCCTTCCGGTGTTTAAAAAAAATCATTCTGAAAACTTAACCTTCAATTATATAAAAGCATCTGTAAATACTAAGCGACACACTAGATTTAATAGAGTTAAACCAAGACAATAAAAAACTACAAAAATAATTTGGTTATCGGTTGGTGTCACCACCAACCGAAATCCATTTATCATATAATCCTCTCCCGTTTGTAACTAAACGCCCTAAATGAATCCAAATAGTGGGTCAATATGCCAAAATCATCTAACCCTGTTGAATAAAAATTTGCACTGCTCCATTTGTATTCCTCAGGAGTTTTGGCCAGCATCCACTTTTCTTTTATAGGATTGTTGTGCATGTATTCTAACTTTTGTAAAAAAATCTTTTCATTGGTAATTTGTATTACCAAAGGATTTCTTTTCCAAAATTGATATTTTCGATCTGCTTTATCAGAACAAAAAGACTCCAGATAATTTAAATCATTCTTTGCTAAAAGTTTTTTAAACAAATGAGCTGTATATTTTGCAAAACTTCCTGCAGGACTTTCTTTGCCATTTAATTTTATCATGTTCCAAAGCAAATGAATATGATTTGGCATCAATTACAAATCCATAAATTTTTATAAGTTCATTGTCAACTAAATATTTCCAAGAGGTAATGCAAATAGTTTTAAACTCATCATCTTTTAGTAAATGTTTAAAATCGTGAATGGTATCAGTATAAAAATGACATGATGCAATATCCATTTGCCCTTGTCGCTTGTGTTTTATATTCATAACCATAAATTTAATAGATTTGATTGGTGGCGACACCAACCACTAGAAAAAATGCCATTGATAGAAAATATAATTTTTGGCAAAGAAACTCATTAAATATTGAGTTGTTTACTGCGGCTTTATTTCATCAAAAATTAAATTATATACACTACAATCCTGTAAAGGCTAATCTCTGTAACTTACCCGTGGAATATTAATTTTCTTCGACATTATTTTATCAAAAAGGTATAGATCATTTTAGTTTTATCGAACACTATCTGGGATAAATAAAGCATTCACCCGATAGGTCTGCTGGACAAAGAGACCACGCCTTGGCATTCAAGTGTGAAAGCGAGGGCACTCACAAAGTTGCGAGTTGAACACCACAGGCTAAGGTCTGAGCATCAACAAAGGCAGAGAAGTTGAGGATCGCATTACCTTCTTTTTGTGAATCATTTTCAAACTTATTTGCTTTAACTTTAAAATAAAAAAAATAGGAATATGAAAAATATACTGCCGGTACTTTTACTTTTCGTAGCATTTGCATCATTTGCACAAAAGGATGCTTCCGTTAGTTTTGAAAAGTGGATTAGCCTAAAGAATGTTGGCAGCCCTGTGATATCTCCTGACGGAAAAACGATTGTATACAGTGTTACCAGTACGGATTGGGCTAACAATGCTTATGATACTGAACTCTGGATGTCAAGGGATGGTGCGGCACCGCTACAACTCACAAGAACCAATAAGGCGAGCAGCACTAACGCTGCATTTACGCCTGATGGAAAGTACATCAGCTTCCTAGCTAACAGAGCAGAGAAAACACAGTTGTATATTATCTCCATAATGGGAGGCGAAGCCGTACAGGTTACCAATGATGCAGACGGTATCAGCACATACGGTTGGAGCCCGGATGGAAAAAAAATTGTCTACCGGAAGCCGCAGACCGACAGCAAAGAAGAAAAAAATACTAAAGAACGTTTTGGGGCCTTCGGCGTAGAAGGAGAGGAATACAAACAGAACCATCTTTGGTTACTCAATTTTAGCTACGATTCTGTTTTCCTTGCGGGCCAATTACCATGCTATCCTGATAAAAAAGATTCTGCAAAAAAAAACTTACCAAATGGAGCAGAGTGCTTTTTGTTGCCCATTGCCAAACAACTCACTGAAGGGAATTTTAATGTGGCGGGATTTGCATGGAAACCGGATGGAAATCACATTGCATTTACCCGACAGTCTAACCCGCTTATTCTTTCTGGTAACAGTGCCGATATTGCACTAATAGAAGTGGCTACAAAAAAAGTAACAATGTTGGTGAACAACCCTACCGGCGACAATTTTAATTATTGGAACCCTGATGGAACCGCATTTGTTTATGAAAGCCAAGTGAACGATTCTGTTACTAATTTTTATAAAAATAACCGACTGTTTATTTATGACCTTAAAACCAAACTCAGCAGCGAGGTTGCAACCAACATTGATGAAAACAAAACGGTGGCGGACTGGAACAAGGCCGGTTTATTTCTTACTGCTTATGAAAAAACAAAACGAAAAATATTCAACGTTGACTTAAAAAGTGGATTGGCGAGCCCGGTTACCCTGGCATTAGACTTGCCCGGCGAAATAGTTTTTAGTAAAAATTCTGATGTCATTGCACTCAGTGGAAGAAACTATGCAGGCCTGGGGGAAATTTATTCGGGAAGCCTTAAGCAACCACTTAAACAGCTTAGTAACAACACGGCACAGATCAAAGATTGGAACACACCATTAAACGAAGTTATCCAATGGAAAAGTAAAGACGGTGCTACGATTGAAGGGATTTTATTGAAACCAAAAAATTATGATGCTGCAAAAAGATATCCTTTGCTGGTAGTGATTCATGGTGGTCCTACGGGTATCGATCTGCCTGATCCCGTGCCTACTTACGTGTACCCCATCATGCAATGGACCGAGAAAGGCGCATTGGTACTACGGGTGAATTACCGGGGCAGTGCAGGATATGGAGAAAAATTCCGTTCACTAAATGTGACGAACCTGGGTGTTGGAGATATGTGGGATGTGGTAAGCGGGGTAGAATATTTAAACAGCAAAAATATGATTGACACCGCAAGAATGGGTTGTATGGGTTGGAGTCAGGGCGGATATATTTCCGCTTTTCTTACCACCAATACAAACATATTTAAAGCCATTTCTGTTGGAGCTGGTATTTCTAATTGGGTAACCTATTATGTAAGTACAGACATCACACCCTTTACCCAACAGTACCTTGGAGCAACACCCTGGAGCGATATGAATATTTATTTAAAAACTTCGCCTATGACCAATATCAACAAGGCAGCAACACCCACATTGATACAGCATGGTGAATTTGATAGGCGTGTGCCCATCTCCAATGCTTATGAATTGTACCGGGGCTTACAAGACAGGGGCATACCATCAAAGCTGATCGTGTATAAAGGATTCGGGCATGGCATCAACAAACCTAAAGAACGGTTAGCGGCAGTGTGGCATAACTGGCAATGGTTTAACAAATATGTTTTTGGAGAAAAAGAAGAACCCTTACCTGTAGAGTAGTCGATAGTTAAAATTCACCTCCTATCAGAAATGAGGCGTGGCCTTTGTGCAATAGCTTTCTGTGCGGGGCTATAATTATATTCTCAAAGCAAACATCGTTTAAAGTAGCCGCACAGATACCCTTCCGCACTTTACTATGCTGCATATCTGCCTTGTCCGGACTCTAGCGCAGAAATGAAGCGTGGCCTTTGTGCAATGGCTTTCTGTGCGGCGCTATAATTATATTTCCAAAGCAAAACATCGTTTAATTTAGCCGCACATATACCCGCCGCACTTTGCTATGCTGCATATCTGCCTTGTTTAGGAAGGCCTTTAATCATAATTTTTAAATCTTTTACTCATGCGTTAGCCGATAAATTAAAATGGCCGCCCGTTGAATTAAAATTGGATATTCTTTTAGGTTAATTGTTTCACCCGGTGCATGTGCACCTTTACCTGATGAGCCTAAACCATCTATACAATCTACATATTTAGCAATATAAGAAATATCACCTGCGCCTCTTGAACCGGGGTCACCCGCCGCAGTCTTCCCAATACCCATACTTTGAGAAACAGCATCTACAATTGCTAAAATGCGATTGTTACCATCCGATGGTGCCATGCCCGGTATGCCATCACTAAAGCTGATGGTTGCCTTTGAGCCATTTAAATTATTGGCTACAATAGCTTTCATCTTTTCTCTTGCGGTATCCTTTTGTTCTTCGGTTAAAAATCTAAGATCTCCTGTTACAGTAACTGCCGGCGAGATAATATTTGTTTTACCTAAAGCATCACCTTTTGCTTTAGCAACATCATAATGCATTTCTGATCCGCCGAGGAATAGCCCGGGGTTAAAGGTTAAATATTTTTCATTACTTAATTGTAATCTGAAATCATTTAAAATTCTTGCTGCTTCATAAATAGCACCATAACCGGAGTTGCTGCTGAATACTCCCGCCGAATGACCGGTTTTTGCTGTAACATTTAACAGCCAGTTACTTGAACCACGGCGTGCAGTTGCAATAGTATTTAGTCCAACTGCGGTTTCAAAACCTAAAGCCACATCAGATTGTTGGGCACGTTCTATAAAATCTTTACGGCTTACACTTACCGGTGTGCCCGCTTTCTCTTCATCGCCTGTAAAATAAACAGTAACGTCAGCATCCTTCATTAAACCCAAACTATTGAGCGCCTGCAAAGCGGCAATAACTACTACATCACCACCTTTCATATCATTGGCACCTTGCCCCGTTGCAGTTGAGTCATTCAAAATCTTCCATGGATTTGCAGGCATGTCAGGTTCAAAAACGGTATCTAAATGCCCAATGATAAATACTTTCTTGCCTTTCTTTCCTTTTTTATATGCTACCAAATGCCCGGCACGGTGCAGGCTATCAGGCAAACTTATCCATGTTGTCTTTAAACCTGCTTTTTCTAATTCCTTGCCGTAGACAGCTCCTACTTTCTTAACACCTTCAATGTTTAAAGTACCACTGTTTATATCTACAGTTTCCTTTAGCAAATTGGTAGTAGCAGTCATATGCTGGTTAACGAAATCTATAATTTTTTGTTCGGTCGCATTTAAGCCTTGCGCTTTTGTATTAATGTTGATTAATGAAAAACAAATTAAAAAGATGAATTTATTCATGGTATAAATTTTATAAAAGGTAAGTTTTAATTTTCAACCCTTTGCCTCCGTTGTTGCCAATGGTAACAATAAATGATGTGATGCCTACTATGCATTCTCCTACTAACGCAGAAATGAGCCGAGGCCTTTGTGCAAAGGCTTTCTGTGCGGCGCTATAATTATATTTCCAAAGCACAACGTCTTTTAAATTAACCGCACAGATACCCTTCCGCACTTTGCTATGCTGCATATCTGCAGTAGATTAAGAACCACACCGTCCGCCGCGGACACCCCTCCGAGGGAGAGGAATTGGAACATCAATTCTTCATGGAGTTATTTAAAGAAACAGCA
>JANLVW010000207.1:0-1531 GCA_031364205.1 Ferruginibacter sp. | reverse complement strand
CTCTTAAAAATTGAATGGCTTAAAGTAAAAAATTATACTACTTTTAAACTCTTGTCTATCTTTTTTTGCGTTGGTGTAGTGCTTATAAATTATGCAGTTTATGCCATCAATAAAAATATTATAGCAAATAGCACGGGTGGTAAATTATTGGCAAGTTTTAACCCTTATAATTTTTCTAATACATGGCAATCTACAAGCTACGCTACAGGCTTTTTATTGGTATTGCCCGCTTTGCTCCTTATTATTTTAATAACCAATGAATATACTTTTAAAACCAACAGACAAAATATAATTGATGGCTGGAGCCGAAATGAATTTATAATGGTAAAAATAATTATCGCAATTATTATTGCTGTTATAAGCACTTTGTTGGTTGTGTTAACTGCAACTGGATTTGGTTTACTGTCCGGTTCTGATTTTTCGTTTAACCAGTTTTCGCATGTAGGTTTTTTCTTTTTAAAAGCGCTTACCTATAACATGTTTGCAGTACTTATTGCTGTGTTAATTAAAAAAACAGGCTTTGCCATTGGGCTTTATTTTATTTATTTGGGCACTGAAAATTTTCTTTCTCAAATGCTCGATATTGCAAGCATAAAATTAAAAAATTATAATGGTACAGATTTGGGAAGCATGGGCGATTATCTGCCCATGAATGCGGCTGATGGATTACTTACCTTTCCTGATAACCCATTAAAATCTTTTACCAGAAATATTTTGCCAACAGAGTATTTTTGGGTAGTTATATCCATTGCAATTGCATATTTTATTCTATTTGTGTTGTGGAGCAGAAAAAAATACCTTAACGCAGATTTGTAGATTAAGTGGATAGAAAATTTTATTATTTTTTCTCAATTTGCATAATTGCAGCTTCAACTGTTGGGTATAAAAAAGTAAATCCTGCACTTTTAATTTTATCACTGCTTACCCTTGCACTTTTTAAAATTTCTATGCTTCTTTCACCAAGCATGATGTTTAGTACAAATTGTGGCACATGTACAGGTATAAAAAAAGTTCCTTTAACGATTTTTGCAATTGCCAGTGTCATTGTTTTATTATTCACTGGTTTTGGTGCAACTGCATTGTAACTTCCAACAAGGGTATCGTTTTCAAGTGCGAAAATATATTGACGGCAAAGGTCATCAATATGTATCCAGCTTATCATTTGTTTCCCGGTTCCCAAAATAGAAGCAATACCAAATTTTAAAGATGATTTAAATTCCGGATAAGCACCCCCGGCTTCACTCAACACGATTCCTGTTCTTAATTTTACCACTCTTATTCCCATTGTAGTTGCAGGCTCAATACTTTCCTCCCATTCCTTACAAACTTTTCCAAGAAAAGCAGGATCTGCATTTTCATTCTCTTTAAAAAAATGTCCTTCCTGTTTATCTTTTCCATACCATCCTATGGCAGAAGCGCTAACAATAATCTGCACTTTGTGTTCATTGTTTTTTAAAGTATTTAATATCAACACGCTGCTGTTTATCCGACTGTTCCGTATTTCATTTTTATATTCAGCAGTCCATTTTTT
>JANLVW010000205.1:0-2068 GCA_031364205.1 Ferruginibacter sp. | reverse complement strand
CTGCGTTTTAGCGGAAAATTATATAACCTTGAAGACGATGTAATTACTAAAAAATCAAATGAACTGCTCCGTTTATTTGACCTTCACGACAAGGCAAATACCCGAATGACAAGCTATAGTAAGGGTATGAAACAAAAGGTTTTACTGATCAGCGGACTCATACACAACCCCGAAATAATTTTTCTTGATGAACCGCTAAGTGGGCTTGATGCAAATGCGGTAATATTGGTAAAAGAAATTTTGGCACAGTTAAAAAAAGCAGGTAAAACAATATTTTACAGTTCGCATATTATGGATGTAGTTGAAAAGATAAGCGACAGAATAGTAATTATTGACAAAGGCGAAGTTAAAGCAGATGGTAGTTTTGAAGATTTAAAAGCAAATGCTCACTTAGGTTCTCTTGAAAATATTTTTACTGCACTTACCGGCGGAAGCGAACAGCACCAAAGTACCGCAAACGAATTTATAAATGTTTTAAACAGCTAAGATGGATAAATTAATTTTACGGTTTGTTCTTTTTCTTGCCAAAATATTTTTGAAAAAGGATGTTGATTTTGAAAAATTAAAAATCATTGCGGAGACCAAGCTTATCATGGACAGACGTCGTGTACGTGTTACCATGAAAAAGCAAACCAAAAAAGACCCAAACAACCAAATGTTGACGACGCTTATAGTGTACACAATTTTAGGTTTATTTATTGGCATACTTGTGCTCACTTTAAAAGAAATTGTAATGACCATGACGATAATACATTCTTATGTGTTGTTTATGATGGCCATGACGCTCATAACTGATTTCAGTTCTGTATTGCTAGATACAACAGATAACCAGATAATAATTCCCCGCCCTGTAAACAGCAAAACATTTTTTGTGGCAAGGCTTGTTCATATTCTGGTTTACCTTTTGCAGTTTACCCTTGCGCTTGCGTTGTTTCCTATTATTTTTATATTTATTGGTTATGGCATTCTTGTTGGGCTCGCATCTATCATTACCATATTACTTACAGTGATGTTTGCCGTTTTTATAACTTATCTGTTGTATGGTTTAATATTAAAGCTGAGCAGCGAAGAAAAAATAAAAGATATTATCAGTGGGTTTCAAATAGCTATGACGATAATTTTTGCAGTCGGTTTTCAAATAGTACCAAGACTAATTAATATTGAAAATTTAAAAGTTACCATGCCTATTCATTGGTATACTTATCTGCTTCCTCCAATGTGGATGGCCAATGCCTTGCAGGCTGTTCAGCAGTTAAAGGTTGATATTCCTCATTTAATAATGATTTTACTCGCTGTAGCTTTACCTGTTTTTACGTTTTGGATAATGATAAAATTTCTTGCCCCTTCTTTTGCAAAAAAAATGGCAGCAATGGGCAATGCCGAGACAAAAGA
This sequence comes from Ferruginibacter sp., assembly GCA_031364205.1. Classification (GTDB taxonomy): domain Bacteria; phylum Bacteroidota; class Bacteroidia; order Chitinophagales; family Chitinophagaceae; genus Ferruginibacter. The sequence continues at coordinate 676 of JANLVW010000205.1, read as the reverse complement.
GGAAATTGTAACAAACAAAGCCGGTCAACAAAAAAAAGGTTTGTCTGAAAAATTAGCACTAATAGTATGTATTAATAAAACCGAGCAGGCAGGTTTTGAAATGGCGTGGAAAATGACTGCAAGAGACAAAGGTTTTAAAATTCAGTTTTATCCGAGTCTGGCTTATATATTAGTATTTGTATTTATAGTTGTTTTTAAACGGGGAGAAAACTTTGCACATACATGGGCTACGCTTAGTAGTTCAGAAAGTTTTTTATGGTGCGTTTATCTGCCCATGTTTACCATTTCTGCAGCAGTATCTCTTATTGCATTTAATGAGAATTTTGCCGCATCTTGGGTTTATATTTCAAGACCGTTAATGCAACCCGGAAGTTTAATAAGCGGTGCTTTAAAAATGTTGCTGGTTAAATTTTTTGCACCTATCATTTTATTACTTTTTGCCTTTTCCTATTATGTTTGGGGATATAAAATAATTGATGATTTTGTACTTGGAATTTTTAATAACATTCTTGTATTTTTAATTATTTCTCATGTTGGCAAAAGCTATCTACCGTTTTCCATGCAGCCAAATGTAAACCAGCAATCAGGTAAATTTGTACGGGTGTTTGTTCAAATGGCAATTATTGGTTCGCTTGTGGGGCTTCATTACCTGGCATTAAAAGTTTGGTGGCTGGTG
>JANLVW010000196.1:0-1147 GCA_031364205.1 Ferruginibacter sp. | reverse complement strand
TATGAAAATAGACGGTAGCATTTTTTGCGACCGCAGTTAGTTCCTTACCTTTTTCTGGTGTTGGATAACCTGTATAATAAAACCCATTTTTAGCCCAACCAATGCCCCCATCGCGGCGCCAGATAATTTTGTCATTGAGCTTTAAATTGGTAGCTATATCTATAAAATAACTTGTACTCCAATCACTTCCATTTTCATTAATATGATATGCCATATATTTTTTATCGTATGATGGCCCGTCTAAAACAACAGATACACTGCCATCAGTAGATAAAGTATTGGGATCAATAAAAACTTTAGGTTGACCTTTCAATCCTTTTTGATAATAGTAAACCGACTGATTTTGCAGCCCCTCGTTTTTAGAAAAGAAAATATATTCCCCTGCCTTAAAACCTGAATTATATCTTGGATAATTAACCAATTTTTCAACTTGCTTTTTTACCAAAGTCCTATATGGAATTTTAGATAAATAGTTTTCTGTAAAGCTTTGTTGGGTATTTACCCACTGTTTTGTGTTAGCGGCTGTATCATATTCAAGCCACCTGTAAGGGTCGCTAACTTTTGTACCAAAATAATCATCCACTTGGTTTGTTTTTTTAGTAACTGGATAATTTAATTGTCCAAATGCATTTGTTAATGAGTTACAAAGTAGGTACAAAGTGATAAAAGTGAAAATGCTTCTTTTATTCATAACTGTGTTTTAAATTGAGTTTAATTATAATTTAATAGTATTTATTTAAGAATGGTACGTTGTCGGAACCCGCGGTAGTATGGCACATAGCGACAGGGCTTTGTGCAAGTGTGGCATTAGAATTCCTTCCGCCCGTAACCGCTACTCGGCTTCTGCAAAAGATAAATAATAAGAACAAACGTTTAGAGATGTTTTTCCCAACCGAACCAAAGCCGATAAAAGAAATGATAATGATTGCTGCAACGTCCCCACTTGCATAAAATCTTTTGTTAGCAAGTGTATTTTTTACTTTATCCTGTTGTATTTTTTCAGTAAGTCAATTACTAACTTATGCGGAAGTCCGTAAGCCTTGTTTCCATTTATCCCTTCCATTGTCTCTGCTGCGACCATAGCGTTAATAATGGCTTCTTCAACAGCTTGAACAGTTGCATCAAATAAAGGGTTGATTAAATCATT
>JANLVW010000163.1:0-1200 GCA_031364205.1 Ferruginibacter sp. | reverse complement strand
ACTGAAAAGCAGGGGTATTTTTAAAATAAACAATTTTACCCGGTATAGGCAGTATGCCTAAGTTGGCACTATCTACGCTCTGGCTCGTGTTGTTTATTAAAATACTGGATGCTACACCTGTGGTAGATAGCAGTGGGTAATTACTATTGCCATTACTGGATACCCGTGGAATCCATATCCTGCCCAAGGCACTGTACACTATATCGTTTTTGTTGGCAACGGTGTGCCCACCTAAATCTTGCCTGTTATGGTAGAACAATGCAGCACTCAATGTATCGTAACCGCTTCGCATTACAGCGAAGCCACCAAGGCTATCAAAGTACATTCTGTTATTGCCATAAACAGTTTGTGCCTGAATAAGAAAGGGCGTAGTGCTATAATCGCTCACAAAAACTGCAGCAGATAAATAGTTCCAGTAACCACTTTGCCCCAAAGAGCCTGATAATAAATTTTGATAGTAATAACTGTAAGGTGCAGTAGGTCCGGCAGCATGGGTTCGTTGTGCATAATTCTTCCATAAAAAATCTACGGTGGTATCGTTAGGGAAAATCCATTTGAAACCGATCATATCCAATGATGCCAAGGGCTTCCAACCACCTTGTGATGCACTTACATATTGCCCATTGTTGAATGTACCTGTGCCACCCAATAGATCTGTGCCCAGCATGCTATAGCCAAATGGCTGTAGTACAGCGGGATAATATTTTTTGGCAAATGCTTTAACCGCAGGATGCCCCAACATGCTATAACCCCTTCTTGCTAAGGCTGTGAGCATACTGGGATTGATCTGGTTTTTGCCAATGCCTTCTACCGGCCCACCTGTTTGTGAATAGAACCCATAATTTAAAAAGTTGAGTACGACACGGCAATACGCCTGCAAAGCATTTTCATTTCTTTTGGTATAGCCTGCTTCACCTTCAATTGCAAGCAATGGCATAATCTCGAAACCAAAAGTTGACCAATTGGACATAATGGTGTAAGATGGTGAATTTACTAAATGCAAGTCCATACTATCCCTTAGTGCGATGGCTACTAAACCCATACGAACTGAATCACGTTGATTGGTGGTCATTTGGTCGTAAAGAAAATCGTACATCATGGCCATTTGCAAACTGCCAAATCTGTCCCTATTATTAAAGGATAAAGGGTTTTTATTGTCTGCCAAAGCCTTTTGAGCCCAAATACTCATAGCCTTAGCAA
>JANLVW010000254.1:0-2812 GCA_031364205.1 Ferruginibacter sp. | reverse complement strand
CTTTTTTGCATCACTTACAGTTACATTATCTCCACAATATTTTTTCCATTCTTCTGCCAGTACATCACTTGTTTTTACAGGTTCTGTTTCATCATATAAAAAAGAATAACCTGTATAATAAAATGAACGGAGATTAGAATTTTCAGAAATATCAGGATTAAAAAAACTGGTATAATAATCATAAGGATCAATACCCGGACCACAGCCAATAATATTTTGAGGGAAAGAAATTATAATTGTGCTAACGCATAGCATCATAAATATTTTCCATTTCATGCAGCTTATATTTTTTTAAAGTTAAATTATCCCAGTGAAAAAAAGATACACGAACAGTGTTGCCGCTAAGTTTCTCACTTATTAATTTTGCAGTTTTTAAAACCGAAGTGTAATTACTTTTTTCTGTTCTAATAATGTCATTCTTTTTTATATCATAGCCTTGCAAAACAGTATCTATTAAAGCTTCATATCTATTTGCCTTTTTACTAAAAATATTTTGTGTTATTAAACTGTCAGGCATATTTTCTAAAATCCCTTTAAAAACATTCTGTCTAAAAAGTACTTTCCATTCAAAAATGGGTAGGGCTAAATCCAAAGGCAAAGGATAATTTTGTAGGTCTCCAATGTACTTTTTCAAATCATCTACATCTAAAATAGAGTTTGAAGTATTTATATTGCTGAGGTTGCCCATGTTATAACACATTAACATACCCTTTTTTACAGGTGGTACCCCGGTTTTATTTAAGTATTTTATTTGATGCAGCCGTATAGTGGTAGAAAAATTTAAATTATTTTGTTTTTTCTGTAAAAATTTTAAAAGCGAAAAGTATTTGTCTTTTGTTCCTGCGGTCCAATCACAATCAATCTGCAGTTCATTTATTAATTTAACACCAAAATTGCTATTCATACTGTTTACTAAAATAATTATTTTATTTGCCAGTGCTTCTGTTTGATCAATGTTTATTTTAAAAATTGTTTCGTTGGTAATAAATACCGTGGGGACAATATTGAGTTGAGTTGTTCTTAAAAAAAAACTATCGGGGGCTGTAAGTTGCGCAACCGGCAAAGCTTTATTGTTAGAAGTATTCCAATCCACATCAAAATATTTAATGTATAGGTTTTGTATTTTTAAATTCGTTAAAGCATCTTTTTCCTGAGTAGATAATTTGAAAACAGATTTCCAAAAATAAAATGATCTTTCTATTGTCCGTGGTTCGTGCTTTTTTGAAAGGTTACAAGATAAAAAAATGGTGGCAGATATGATGAACGTAAATCGCAAATTTTCTAAAATTTTACTCCACTAAGCTATAATTTAATTACAATGATTTGCCATTTTTTAATTAAATATCTTTATTAAAAAATATGGACAACAACGATATACTAAAAAAATTACGGGTGGCACTTTCGCTGCGCAACGATGATATTATTGAAATACTTGCATTGGTAGATTTTGAAATAACAAAAGGTGCATTGGGAGATTTTTTTCGCAGTCCTGACCACTCAGGATATGTTGAAGCACAGGACCAGGTTTTAAGAAACTTTCTTAACGGGCTAATCATTTACAAAAGAGGCAAGTTGGAGGAACACAAAAAAAATATTAGAAACGAAGAAATATAATTTACACAAAAAATGGTTCAAATTTCTCGAACCATTTTAAATTTTATTTTGCTCTGTCATATTGATTAGGCCATGCAATATGGTCTCCTAAAGCTTTTGCAGCGTTAAGAGGGAAATAGGGATTACGCAAAAACTCCCGTGCTAAAAAAATTAAATCTGCCTGATTATTTTTTAAAATGCTTTCTGCTTCTTCTGCCGTAGTAATGATACCTACTGCCCCTGTTGCAATTGAACATTCTTTTTTTATTTGCTCAGAAAAACTAACCTGATATAATGGACCTAGAGGAATTTGCTGATCACGTGAATTACCTCCGGTAGAGCAATCAATTAAATCAACATCCGCTGATTTTAATATTGTGCATAGTTTTATTGAATCTTCTAATGCCCAACCACCATCAACCCAGTCTGTTGCAGAAATACGAACAAAGAGCGGCAAATCGTTTCCAATAATTTTTCTTGTTGCATCAACAACTTCCAACAATAAACGAATGCGGTTTTCAAAACTGCCGCCATATTCATCTGTACGTTTGTTGCTGATCGGTGATAAAAATTCGTTGATTAAATAACCATGCGCAGCATGAATTTCGATCACTTTAAAACCTGCATGTAACGAACGTTGTGCAGCTTTTTCAAAATCTATTACACACCGTTTAATTTCTGCAATGGTCATTTCTTTTGGCAGTGGATCTGTTGGTGCGTAAGCAATATTACTTGGGGCTAAAGTTTGCCATGCTTCAGCAGAATTTACCAATGCTTTGCCACCTTTCCATGCGCTGCTGTGGCTTGCTTTGCGGCCTGCATGTGCAAGTTGAATACCGGGAACGCTCCCGTGCAATTCAATAAAAGCAGTAATGCGTTTTAAAAAATCTACGTGTTCGTCTTTCCATATTCCCAAATCATCGGGTGTTATTCTACCTTCCGGCGAAACGGCGGCAGCTTCAGTTATAACCAACCCTGCACCGCCAACTGCACGGGTTCCTAAATGAACAAGGTGCCAGTCGTTGGCAAAACCATCTACAGATGAATATTGGCACATTGGTGAAACAACGATCCGATTTTTGAATGTTATATTCCTTATTGTAAACGGCGAAAATAAATGAGACATATTCTATTATTTTTTATCGACTGCAAAAGTAATTTTTTTATAATTAGCAGTCGTAATAATGTTTAAACATTAATTAATAATTTAACTATTAGC
>JANLVW010000081.1:0-1946 GCA_031364205.1 Ferruginibacter sp. | reverse complement strand
TTTTAGTGCACAGTTCCTTTTTTGATTGTAGGTTATTCACAAAGCTGGCTTATTAACAAAGAAAAAAGAAGCAAAAAAGAAAGTAGTAATAGTAATATTATTTATAAATAATTTGTAAGAACAAATCTAAAGGTTCGTGTTGGCAGAAGCCCGGTTATTTAGTCGGAGTTTTGGTTTTGATGATTTCAATCTGTTCGAGAATAAAATGTTCGAGCTTTTTGTTTTCGATTGTGTAAGGTATTTCAATTAGCGCAATTTTATTTTTATAACAAAATTTCCTTTTTAAATTATCATTATTTGTCAAATACTCATATGCCTTTTTTCCACCCCAATGTTTCATCTCCGTATAATGTTGTTTGCCTTGATATTCGATACAAATAGGAGTATCTGATAAATAAAAATCAAAAGGGAGCGGTAACTTAAATTTACATTCTTGAAATTTATATTGTTCTCTATAAATTATTTTGTGTTTATCTAAAATCTTGGAGACCATTTTTTCTCCCTTTGATTTTTTACATATGGGGCAACCTGCACCACGTAAATGCCCATTTGCAGTTTGATTAAATTCTTTGTGGGTAGGACAAATTATAGTAATGGGCGCATAAATTCCGGAATAGTTCACTTTGCTGTAATCATAAAAATCTCCATGTACTTCTTTAGCTCGTTTAATTACTTGTTCGTTGGTCTTTAAAAGCTTTAATTTTTTTTGCTTGAGCGCAATATTTACAACCACGTCCATTTAAGTGATCACTTACCTTTTGCTTAAATTTTCCATGTTCTGGGCAAATAATGCAGGTGAATTCCAATGCTCCTGCATAACTGGTCTCTGAGTAGTCGTAAAAATTATTGTGAATTTTATTTGAAATAGTAATAAATTCTTCAAGCGGTCTTTTATTGTTTGTATTTCTTGTTTCATTAGCACAAAGAGGACAACCTCTCCCAAGCAGGTGTTTATTAGGTGTTTGAAAAAATGAGCCATGTCTAAGAATATTGCATTTAATCTCAACCTTTATATTGTTTTTTGAATAATTTACTTTACTATAATCGTATTTCCCTTTCGTGTGTATTTTATAGAACTCGGAAATTATTTGCTGATTTGATTTTCGGATTGGCAAATAATATCCTTTTTTCTTGTTCTTATTAGTTTTTTCTTTCCCACACTTTTTACATCCATGTCCATTCCAAAAATTAGAAGGTAACATATAGAAAGAAAGCTGGTGATTTTTGCAAAAATATTTTGCCTTTGTTCTGGTATTGACAAATTTAAAGAATGAAAAGTCTGTACTTTCTGACATTGGTGATGCAATATTTTTTTTCATCGCCTCTTCATCTGTAAGTCTGATACTCATTCTTGCTTATTATTTGGACAAGTTTCCATTTATGAATGAAGATAGGATTTCTGCCAACGACAGGGCTTTGTGCAAATATGGCATTAGTATTCCTTCCGCCCGTAACCGCTGCCCGGCTTTTGCTAAAGATAAATGTTTAAAACAAATGTTTGGCGATGTTGGTCAAGCCCGAACTAAAGCCCGGATATGCAGAACTGATGATTGATGCAACCTTAAGCCGCACTTGCACAAAACCCACTGTTGTACGACGTTTTATCCTCCTATGCTAAACTTGCTATTCGATAATTCTACGTGAAATTTAACTTTTGCTTTCAAAGCTCCAAACACTTTCATAAGAGTGTCCATGGTAACATTGCTGGCATTGCTTTCAAGTCTAGAAATTTGGGATTTTTGTACGCCGACAAGTTTGCCAAGTGCTTCTTGAGTTAATTGTCTTTCTTGTCTAGTTTCCTTAATTGCTTTTCCAATCAAGTCCATTTGTAATTCATATTCAAACTTGTCTCTCCTTTCTGTTCCGATTTTTCCAAGTAATTTATCTTGGACTTCGTCTAAAGTGTAAGTTTTCATTTTTCTTTATTTTTAAGTTTTTCTTTTTCA
>JANLVW010000177.1:0-1387 GCA_031364205.1 Ferruginibacter sp. | reverse complement strand
TACATGTTGCAGGCGAAATTCTTCCAGCAAGGATTCCAGTTTTAATTTTTGTTCAGTCTTTTTAAGTTTGGTCATCTCAAGAACCGCCATTATATTTTCTTCAACACTTAATTTTCTAAACACACTGGCTTCCTGCGGTAAATAGCCTATGCCCATTTGTGCCCGCTTAAACATGGGAAGTTTTGTAATATTAATATCATTTAAAAAAACTTCACCTTCATCTGGTTTTACCAGCCCTACTACCTGGTAAAACGAAGTGGTTTTTCCTGCACCGTTTGGCCCGAGCAAACCAACAATTTCTCCCTGTTTTACATAAAAAGAAACGTCATTTACCACTGTGCGGCTACCATATCTTTTTACAAGATTTTTTGTTTGAATTACAATACTCATGTGCCATAAAGATAAGTTAGAAAGTAATAAATTTTAAGCAAGAGGTTTTTTTTGAACAATAAAATTGTGCTAAAAATAAAAACCTTTTAAAATGGCCCCGATATTTTGAAAATTTAATAATGGGTAAAATTGTTTTCTTAAACCGTAAAACGTATAACGGATTTTTGTTGCTCATTAGGTATAAAATCAATTATCACTTTTTGTTTACCATTATCTTTGCTATCATTAAACAACTGCATGAAAGTTACAGATCATATCAATAACGCAAAAGACACTGTACTGTCTTTTGAAATTTTGCCGCCATTAAAAGGTAAAGGAATACAATCTTTGTACAGCCATTTAGATCCGTTGATGGAAATGAAACCGGCTTTTATTAATGTAACTTATCACCGTAGTGAACATGTATTTAAAAAAACAGCTGATGGTAATTTTAAAAAGGTAGTAGTACGTAAGCGCCCCGGCACAGAATCTATTTGTGCAGCAATTATGAATAAGTATAATGTGGATACCGTACCACATATTATTTGCGGTGGTTTCAGTGTAAGCGAAACGGAAGATGCATTAATAAACTTAAATTATTTGGGTATAGATAATGTATTGTTACTGCGTGGTGATGCTGCTAAAAATGAAACAAATTTTGAACCTGAAGCTGGTGGCCATACTTACACTATTGATTTGATAAACCAGGTGCAAAATTTAAATGCAGGTATTTACCAGGAAGAAGATTTAAAAAATACAACAAGTACAAAATTTTGTGTTGGTGTAGCCGGATATCCTGAAAAGCATTTTGAAGCACCGAATATGGAAACTGATATGCAGTTTTTAAAACAAAAAATTGAGGCCGGTGCAGATTATATTGTAACTCAAATGTTTTTTGACAATTCAAAATACTTCGAGTTTGTTGACAAAGCCAGAGCAATGGGGATTACAGTCCCAATTATTCCTGGAATTAAACCAATTGCAGCAAAAAAGCATATGCAACTTTTGCCGCAAGTTT
>JANLVW010000861.1:0-6867 GCA_031364205.1 Ferruginibacter sp. | reverse complement strand
CTTTAATTAATGCAACAAAAACATTAAGTCCACCAGGTACATGTGGTACTGCGACCTCTCCTGATGTATGGTATTGGTTTGTTGCTAAATCGGCTTTTCCTACAATAACATTAAATCCCGTTGGTAAGAATTTAAATACTGCCGGTCCAGTAATACAATTATTAGGAGGAGCTTGTGGGGCACAAACAGAACTTGCATGTGTTTCTGGAAATAATTTAAATGTTAATACATCCTATCCACAGGGATTAATTATTGGTACAACTTATTTTATTCGAATAACTACAAATAGTGCTAGTCCTTCTTTTTCTTCAGGCACGTATACCTTCAGTATATGTGTAACAGATTTACAAATCGATTTTTCAAAAGCTTATATAAATCTTACTGACGGTAATGTAGGAGGTACTATAAACCCTGGAGATAGTTTAGAGATAAGAGCCACATTTGTAGTAACTGGAAATGGTGTAGTAGATAACTTATCTTATTATGATACTTTGAAAGCTAATGCAGGTTTTAGATATAGAAATTCTACACTAGCAACCAGAACAAATGAGGGGAAAGTTTATAATTCTTTTACTGACCTTGTTGATGCTGATGCAGCAGGTTACAGCAATGCAGGACTAGGTTTTGATACCACCATAAGAATTAATATAGGAACAGGTGCAACTGCAAGCAGTGGTGGTACTTTGTTGAATACTTCCAGGCCATCTTTTTATAATAGTACATGTATAATCATGGCGACATACAGGGTAACGGTAACAGCTGCATACGATACAAAAATAAATTTTGGAGGGGGTGCCTTTAAGTTTACAGTTTTAGGTGTACCTTATACAATCAATTTTCGAAAAGATAGTTTAAAAGTTTATCAAAACCTTACGGCATGCTCTGATGCTGTATCGCCCGGGAACCTCATTGGTAGTGCAAATAACGGTACGTTCGGTGGTTTATTTTTAGGTAGTACCCCCACCTCTGCTTCACAAAATGGTGGAGCAGCAGCTATTAATACAACTTATGGTTATCAAACTTTTAGCGGCAGCACTCCAAGTGATTATTACTATGGAATTGCTAACAACACCAGCCCTACTAATGTAACTGCTCAAACTTTGGGTAAACCCGGTGGAGGTGACCGTGTTTTTGGCTTATGGGATATAACAGGAGATCATACAGGTGCAGTGGACCAAAATAAAGGAAACAAACCCTGTGATGTTTCAAAACCCGTTAGTGCAACCAATCCCTGTGGTTATATGCTTGCCATCAATTCATCTTACAGAACAGATAAGGTATTTGAGTATACCGCTACCGGTGTTTGCTCTGAAACTTATTATGAGGTATCTGCCTGGTTTAAAAATTTATGTTACAAGTGCGGTTGTGATTCTACAGGTAATGGTGCAAGCTCAGGTGGGTATATCCCCACTGCCTCGGGAGATTCTTCAGGCGTCCGTCCAAATATAGCTATGCAAATTGATGGTATAGATTATTATACTACAGGAGATATTTTATACCAAGGGCTTGGTGGTACACAAACAGGCTCTGATACTTTAAATAATTGGGTTAGGCGGTCGTTTGTATTTAAAACGAGTGTTGCGCAAACCAGCTTTAAAGTAACATTTAGAAACAATGCACCCGGTGGCGGTGGTAATGACTGGGCAGTAGATGATATTGGGCTTAGAACCTGCTACCCAATTATGATATATGCACCTCCCAATCCAATTGTATATATAGGTAGTGCGCTTACCATTACAGATACAGTGCGTTCTTATTTTAATAGCTATACCTACTATAAATGGCAAACCAAACCGGTAGCAGGTAGTTGGACAGATGTATCTCCTGCATCTTTTGGAAATGCTGTTCCTGTATATAATCCATTATACAATCAGTTTGAATATAATATAAGTTATACCATTCCCGGAACGGCTACATTAGCAGCAAATGCCGGAGATGCTTATAGAATGATAGTGGCAAGTAATGCTTTAAATCTGGCTAATGGATGTAATTTCATACCATCGACAACATTTACTTTGTTACCTACAGATGCACCCTGCGCAAAAAACGATACCAACTACGCTATTGCACCACAAACAGAAAGCATTAATTGGAATAAATTAAACTGGAGCTTAGGGCATGTACCTACCTGTTGCGAAAGTGCACAAATTACTTACAACAGCTCAAACCCATCTAAAGACAGTATAACAGTAAATATTACAAATGATATTTGCATTATTAATCTTACGCTAATAAATAAATCTTCTTCTGCCAACCAATTGTTTAAGACAATATTGTACCCGGGTTATAATATGCAAATGAATGGACATGTACGAATGGGTGCACCGGCCGGTACAAGTACTGACAGCTGTATATTTATAGCAAGGGGCGGTGGAACAATAACTGTGAATGGTAATACTGTAATTGGTTATCCGGCTGACAATGCTTATTGCATTTTTGGCAGTTCACCCGACATTGCATTAAACCATACTTATGTTTTAAAAGGAGACAGTCTTACGTTTAATAATAATTCGTTTACAAATGATAAACTTATTACAGTAATAATGAATCCAATAAAAGATACTGCATATCTTGTAAATAATACCAATGTAGTTCCTTACCCTAACGCGGTAACTTTTGAAAATTTTAAAATAGGAAATGCTTCAAAACTTACTACTGTTATTGCAGGAGGAAGCAACCAAAATTCATTTATGAATAACAGAGGAGGAGCATTGGAAGTGACTTCAAATGCCAGGCTGGTTTTACCTGCAAATAATACGATTAATGCAAGATCACCTTACAACAGTAATTTACAATTACGGGCTAATTCAATTTTGCGAATTGGAGGATACAGTGGGGGAACCACAGGAAGTAATTTTCCTGCAAATTTTACATTATATAATGCAGATGCAACAAGTTTGACAGAATATTATGGTGATAATTCAAATGCACAAACCGTTTATGGAATAACTTACGGCAAACTGGAATTAAGAAACGGTACCACTGCTCTAGGCATAGGAAGAGCACAAAAAAATTCTATCCTTCCTATTTCAAGTTTAACATCTATTAACGTAAATCAGCAAACAGATTTTACCTTAGGTACGCTGGGCAGTTCATCACAAACGGTAGCTTCTGCAGGGCTTTTTAATTTAACTGCCGGCTCCGGCTTATATTGTAACGCAAATGTAATTTCGGGAGCAGGTATATTTACAATGGGAAATGGCAGCTATTTAGGGATGGGTCACATACAAGGCATATCGAACTTAGGAAGTGCAACAGGTAATATACAATTGACAGGTGGACGTAATTATAATACTACAGGTAATTATATTTATAATGGTATAGTTCCACAAATAACAGGTGCGGGTATACCAACAATTGTAAATGACCTTACCACCGATAATCCAACAACAGTTACGATTGCTACGAATCAACTTGTAAACGGTGTGGACAGTTTAAAGCAAGGAACCTTCGATATTGGCTTTTTCAAAATAACTCATAACGGCACAGGAACTTTAAACAGTATTGGCGGTAAAATGAAAGCTAACGTCGGTATTGTTGAAATGAAAGGAACTTCAGGTACAGCACAAAATCTTAAAGGCAACTGGTTTTTAAACAAAACTATCTCAACACTCATTAATGCAAACACAAAAGGTATTACGGTGGCAGCTGCTCCTGCAGATACTTTATTGATAGCAAGTGCCCTTGTTTACGGAGCTGTTAGTAATTCTGCCATTACAACCAATGATAACCTTACATTATTATCCAGAGATACGGCAACGGCAGGTTTTGGAACTATGATATCTGGAAACAGCATTACAGGTAAAGTAATGATTGAACGCTACCTGCCCGCAAAAAAATCATGGCGTTTACTTGCAGCACCTATAGGAAATGCAACGTCACCAACTGTTACGGCTGCATGGAGAGAAGGTGGGGCATCACTTGCAGGTAACGGTTATGGTACCCGTATAACAGGACCTGCAGGGTTTACGGGTGTAGATGAAAATACGCAACGTGCAAGTATGAAATATTATGACCCGGCAACTAATAATTACATCAATGTTTCAAACACAAACACTTCTTTGATTTCGAACACTCAGGGTTATTATGTATTTGTTAGAGGTGACAGAGGCGTACCTATTGCGGGTACTGCTGCTCCAACTATTCTTCGTATAAAAGGTGATGTAGTTACAGGAACACAGGTTGTTAATGTACCTGCAGGAAAATTTGTAACATTTGGAAATCCCTATCCATCAAACTTAAATTTAAAAACAGTCGCGAAGGCAAATATTTCTAACACCTACTATGCTTGGAACCCAAACTCTGCAGGAAGTTATAATGTGGGGGCATTTGAAAATTATACTTTTGATGGAACTAATTATTTACAAGTACCCGGCGGTGCAATACGCAATACCATCCAAAGCGGGGAAGCCATATTTATACAAAGCAGTGGTGGAGCCGGAACTTTTACTATAAATGAAACTGACAAAATAGGGGGAAGTACTTTACCGTTTAGCAGAACAGCACCAACACAAGGCAGAACTGGCGTTACAAAACCAACGTTAGAAATAAATATGTACACAAAAGATATTGACAGCAGTACTTATTTAGCAGATGGAATACTTATGAATTTTAATGATGATTACAGCAGCGCCGTAGACAACGATGATGTAAGAAAGATTTTAAATGCAGGCGATAATATTTTTCTTAAGAACGGCAATTCAAACTTAATTGTAGAAAGAAGACCCACCTTGAAAATTTCTGATACCATAAAGTTAAACCTTACGAATACAAGAATAAATCCTTACAGATTTGAGTTTGATCCATCGGCTCTTAGTAATGTTAATTTGGAAGGAACCTTAATAGATAAATTCGTAGGAAGTGAAACAGCAGTTAGTTTATTGCAGGTTACTAATTATAATTTTAATATTACTGCTGATGCTTCAAGTAAAAGGGCAGACAGATTTATGATTGTCTTTAAGCAAGTGCCGCCTATGCGATTTATTACGATAACCGCAGTGAGGGAAAAGAACAGCACTGCTACGGTTACCTGGTACACTGAAAATGAAAACAATGTAAATTATTACATAATAGAATCCAGTAAGGACGGTGTTAATTTTACTGAAATTGGTAAGCAAATGCCAACTGCAAATAACAATGGGAATCCCTACTACAGCTACATTCATACTACTCCCATTGATGGAAATAATTGGTACAGGGTAAAAGCAGAAGCAATAACGGGCGCATCAAAATACAGTGAGATTGCTAAAACAGATGTGAAAGAAAAGGAAGTGCCAACTGCCATAACTTTATTTCCAAATCCTATTATAGATGGCAAAGTGCATGTTAGTTTTACTAGTGTACCCGCAGGCAAATATCAATTATCTGTTAACAATATGGAAGGGCAAAGTATTTACAATGAAACCCTTCAAATACAAACAAATAATTTGAAGAAAACAATACGTTTAAGCAATGTTGCTGCAGGAAATTATCTGCTCATTATCAAAGATGAAAAAGGTATTTCAAAAAAGATTTCCTTTATTGTAAAATAAAAATGTTTTGGTTAATTAAAGCCGTTTCAAAGCACTGAAACGGCTTTTTATTTTACCCTTTAATTGGCACAGTAAATTATTACCTAACTTATACCAATTATAAGTTTGGATAAAATTGACCATTGTTACACTTTATGACGAACTACAGGAATGAGCCGGAGAATAATTTAATTAAAAAAATATTTGAGATTGTTATTGCTGTCACGGCTTGGACGGCTATTTTATTTCAGGCCTACCTTACCACGGGAAGCATGGCAAATCTTTTTAGCTATTTTACTATACTTACCAATTTGCTGGTTGCTGTTTGCAGCAGTATTTTATTATTAAACATACAAAATAAAATAGGATCATTTTTTAGAAGACCTTCTGTACAAACCGCTATTACACTTTATATTTTTATTGTTGCCCTTGTTTATAATACGGTATTGCGTGGTATTGTTTCCTTAAATGGCTGGAATCTTTTTGTAGATACTTTGTTACATGTAGTTGTGCCAATACTTTTTATTGTTTATTGGTTCATGTATGTGCCAAAGGGCGTGCTGCAATGGAAACAGGGTGTAAGCTGGATTTATTTTCCAATGGCATATTTAGTTTACTCCTTAATAAGAGGAGCTGTTTTTGGATGGTACCCATATCCTTTTTTAAATGTTGTAACTTTTGGTTACCCCAAAGTAATTTTAAATGTAATCATTATGATTGCCGTATTCTTTCTGGCAGGCCTTGCCCTTATTATGCTTAACAGAAGGCTCGGAAACCGCAAAAAAGATTTGTAATTCTTTCTGTGTATTTTTATCTACTTCCTTATCAGTCAACATAAAAAAACCTTAAATAGTTTATAGCCGTTCCATAAAAATGGACGGCTTTCTTAAGTTGTATAATAGCTTTGATGGATATAACTGTTGTTTTTTAAACTTATAGGATTTTTTTAGGTTGTATTACTTTGTACAATCTTCCTATTCTAAAATAATTTTGATGCAAGATTTATTTTATAAGTATTGATGCTGACTGACACATGGCTATACTACCAAGTCTACATAGGCTATCTATGGGTGAGGTATCGGTAAAGTTCCCTATAAGTTCCCTATAACTTCCCTATAACTACCCTATAAGTTGAGGGTTAATTATAAATTTGTCTTGTACCGAAATAACTTTACCGTGTGTAGGTATTAATGCCGATATGGCTTAACAGTATATATTGTTTTTAAGGGACTAGTTATCTATTATTGGTTTCATCTTTTAAATAACATTTGCTACAAATTAAAAAATTCTTTAATTTAGGTTTTATTACCTAATTATATGTTATAATAATAATTAGTAACTAACAATAATCCATTCC
>JANLVW010000801.1:0-4835 GCA_031364205.1 Ferruginibacter sp. | reverse complement strand
AACCTTAAAAATTATATAGGTTAACAAGGCAGCTGTTGATCATTACAGTTATACTGAGGCAGATTTTCTATCAATGTTTATAAAAGATATCCAAACTGTATCGAGCCATCAATGCTAGATGAAGCATTAATTAATAGGAAGCAAATTGAAGAATCTACTTTTACAGGTAGTTTTAATCATTTAAAAAAACAAGAGAACTTATTAAAATTGAAGGATACTATCATAGTAAAGGATAGAAATTGAAAATCTGATATTGCCGTGGATGTTACAGAAAGAAATTTATATGAAGATAAAATTACTAAGGCAATAATTAAAACACAGGAAGAAGAAGGATATGAAATTGTCGGCGAACTGCATGATAATGTTTGCCGGATATTAACTACAAGCATGATTAGTTTAGGTATGATTAAAAACTATATTGAACCAACTGCAGAACAATGGTATAAAAATACAAAGGAGTACATAACAATGCCTTCTAATGAAATCAGAAACTTATCTCACAGATAAACACCCGCTTTTTTTGATGATTCGAATTTTGAAGTTGCCATAGAAATTTTATTAAATACTTTTAATACTGCCGAAGAATATGAAATAGCATTACAGTTTGATAATAAAATAAGTGAGGAGGATTTAAGTCTTGAAATGCAATTAAATCTTTACAGAATTGTTCAGGAAAAGCTAAGAAATATTATGAAATATGCCAAGGCTACAAAATTTCAATGGATTTTTTATAGAAAATGATATGCTGGTTTAAAAATACCGGATAATGGTGTTGGCTTTAATACCGAAGACGCAAAATAGGGTATAGGTTTAGCGAATATGAAAAGAATAACTGAATTGTTTTCGGGGAATTTTTTAATAAAATCTTCGCCGGGAAATGGTTGTGTAATGAAGGTGTGTATACCAATAAATACAAAAAAATTATAAAAAAGCTGATTCAGGGACTATAATATTTAAAATACCGGGACAAATTTCGGCAGATACTTTTTTTATTTTTCCCTGGTATTCTCCGTCTATTTGAAAATGCATCTTTCTCACCATTGTAACCTCAACTGATGTTGATGGAATTATTTCAATTTTTTTAGGATCAAATATACCCGGTTTTAAAAGCATTTTAATCCATGACCCTATAGCCAGTTTTCTTACAATAATTACTTCAAACAACCCATCGCTTAAGTTCCCTTCTGGGTTAATGACTGCGCCAGTGCCGTATTTTCTTGCATTGGCAAGTACAACCATAAACGCATTTCTTCTCACTTCTAGATTATTTGTTTTTACAATAACCTGCATTTTTTCTTTATACCATAAAGTTTTTATAATAACCATTGCATAGCCTAATTTTCCTCTTAGTTTACCCTCATCAAAGTGTTTTATCAAGTGGGCATTTAAGCCAATATCGCTTAAGTGAATGCAATATTTATTGCCGTTAATGTTTATTAAGTCACATTTTCTTATATGAGCTTCACTAATTATTTTTAATGCAACTGCTGCATTTTCCGGAATTCTAAGTTCTTTTGCCATGCCATTTGCAGAACCTGCAGGTAAAATACCAAGTCCAATATTGGTATTAGCAATAATATTAGCAAGCATTGTTACTGTTCCATCTCCACCTACAGCTATTATATTTTTAGGGTTGTATTTTGATATGTGGTCTTTAATTTGTGATATTGTAAAACTTTCAGGAAGATTGTAAATTTTGAAACTTTGCTCTTTATTAATAAAAAAATCATTAATTACATTTTCCCAGGCGTTAGGTTGGTTTGTTCCTGAGCTGTTGTTTATAACAAATAAAAATGTTACCATTTTCTGCAATTAATTTTATTAGATAATATGACCAATGGGGCAACATACATACCAGAAAAATTATCTGTTTATCAAAAAATACAGTTTAAATTTTTTAGATTTTTTAGGCTGCATAAAGGTGCCACCCTAAAGTTATATAATGGGTTTGCAAATCACAAATCTTGCTATGTATATGGGCATGCACTATCTCTTTCGCCTATTAAAAAAAAACATTTTAGAACTTTTTTTCTTTACAATGCAATTGCACTTTTGCGGCTTTTTATGGTACGCCCAATAAAAAACGCAGTTGTTATTTTGCAATGGGGTAATAAAATATTTACAGCTAAAACTGCATCAGATGGCTTTTTTAAATTTGAATGGGAACATGATGAAGAGCTTTTGCCGGGACAATACGAAGTAGAAGCAATGCTTATTAAAAGAAACAGCAACAACATTGTAAAAGCAAAAGCAACAGGTAAAATAATTATGCCATCTACAACAGATTTTTCTTTTATATCTGATATTGATGATACCTTTTTAATTTCTCATTCATCAAACCTTAGAAAAAGATTGTTTGTACTGCTTACGGAAAATGCAAAAAGCAGACAGCCATTTAAAGGTGCAGTAAAGCATTACAGA
Source organism: Ferruginibacter sp. (assembly GCA_031364205.1). Taxonomy (GTDB): domain Bacteria; phylum Bacteroidota; class Bacteroidia; order Chitinophagales; family Chitinophagaceae; genus Ferruginibacter. Next base: position 2,414 of record JANLVW010000801.1, on the reverse strand, counting down.
ATGCTGCATGGTATAGAAGATAGTGATCCTTCAAACAATGCATTCTTTTATGTATCTAGCAGTGAATGGAATTTATATGACTATATAAAAGATTTTTTAGAAGAAAATAAATTGCCTGATGGAATATGTTTGTTAAACCAGATTAAAACCTTTTCAAAACTATTTGCTACGGGTCAAAATAATCATTCCGGTAAGTTTACACGTATTGTAAAAATTATTGAAGCATACCCTCATCAAAAATTTATTTTGTTGGGCGATGATTCACAAAAAGATATAGATATATATAATTCGATTGTAGAACACTTTCCGCAAAATGTGTACTGTGTTTATATTAGAAGAGTAGGCACTCCAGAAAAACCTCATGTTCTTTTACAACAAAAAAGTATTGAAGAAAAAGGAGTATTGTTTTATTATTTTGCACACAGTGAAGAGGCAATTTTACATTCTAAAAAAATTGGTCTAACAAAATAATTTGCTAACTAATTAAAATATTTACGTTAATATTTATGAATTTTTAGTTTAACTACTTTTTTCAAACTCCTGAGATAGAGGTTTTTTTTCAGTCTTAACTAAAAACCATTTTGCAAGAACAAGCCAAATCAAACCAAGGAAAAAAGCGGCTATCACATCGCTGGCATAGTGCAACCTTAAATATACCCTGCTGTAACCCACCAGCAAAATTAAAATAATACATAAAATAATAAGTACCCATTTTAAAAAATTATGTTGAACGTTTTTATAAATGATATAGGCAATTATTCCATAAAAAGTTACACTGGTAAAAGTATGGCCGCTTGGAAAACTGTAACCGTGCACTTTAGCAATTAATGGTAATAGCGGACGTTCTCTTTGTAAAAAAAATTTTATTAAAAACATTGCAACAACGCTGGTAATTGAAATAGCAGCAATCTTAAAAGCTGTCTCCTTATTTCTTTTAAAAAAAAGATAAAATCCAATTAATAATAAATTTGCAGGTAACAAAAAATTTTGTGAACCAATAAAAGTAATGACCTGCATTATAGATGTCTGGGTGTTACTCACCCAGGGTTTAATTATTGAAAAAACCTTTTCATCGAAGGAGAAGTTTTTATCTTCAAAAATCATGTCTGCAACAATAAATAATCCCCAGAGACAAACAATAAAAAGACTAATCATTAATAAAACTGATAGAGATAGTTTCTTAAAAAAAGAAAAATTATTATTTGCTGTCATCTTAAAAAGAGCTTATTAAATTTAAAAAATAAAAAATTATTCAGCCAGTCTTATTCCCGTTTTTTCAAAAGTTATTTTTCTTTCTCTGAACAGATTGCCTGTCGTCATTTTAAATGTTTTCTTGCTCATTCCAAAAAATACATAAATGTTTTCAGGATCACTTTTATCGTTATAGGGTAAGTATCCATCATTTTCCTCTAATAATCTCAAAATTTTTCCGGCTTCACCTTCAACCCTTTGGTAACCCATTTTTCCGGCAACAACATCTACTCGGTTATCAGGGTATATTTTTTTTATGTAACCTTTAAATTTATCACCTGTACCAATAGTTCTGTAAACTTCATTTAAATGCAAAACACCCGTGTGTTGGTTATTTATAATCATTAAATAACCAATGTCTGTCCGCCGTAAAACAATCAAATCAACTTCATCTGTTTCATTTACTGAAAGATTTTCATTGCTTAAAAACTGTTCAATTCTTTCGGTTGCAGCAGCTCTGCCAGTTTGTTCATCTCGGTATATTTTTACAAGGTATTCTCCCATTGGACGCATACCTGTTATTTGCTGGCTTTTTGGCACAAATAAATCCTTCATTAATCCCCAATCCATAAAAGCACCTTGTTCAGTAACTGATACTGTTTTGAGTTTAACAAAATCATTAACAACGCCTAAAGGTTTTTGGGTTGTCGCTATCAACCTTTCCTCTCCGTCATGGTATACAAATACTTTTAATTCATCACCTTCCTTTAACCCTTCGGGTACAAATCTTTTAGGCAATAAAATACCGTCTTCACCATCATCTAGATATACACCAAAATCTACTTTTCGTAATACTTTCAGCAAATTATAATCTCCTGTTTTAATCATATTCATTTCCATTAATCTAAATAAAGGTAAATAACAATTTTAAGCGCAGCTTTTATATTGTTTTTTAGCTCGATGAACAGATTATTTTATTTTTTCAATCTGTAATTCTTCCCATGGCGTAGAGCTATCATTTTCTCTTTTAAAGTTTAAATCTGTGGTGCTTTGAATTATGATTTCTGCAGTTGTATAAACAATACATCCTTTTAATAATTGACCTCCAATTGTTTTGCCAATGCTGTCACTTATACTTATGTGCAGATGATTACCGTTTTTTGAAGTTGTACCTATAATACTAACTACTTCAAAAAGTCCTTTTCCTTTACTTCTTTTTTCTT
>JANLVW010000773.1:0-7781 GCA_031364205.1 Ferruginibacter sp. | reverse complement strand
AAATCGCCGGTAAGGTCTACACCATCGGCACGCTTGTATTTTATCTTTTCTTTTTTTACACCATCTAATGCAGGGTATGGATTGGTAAAATTGGTAATGGCAACATCTGCCATTTTATTCCTTAAATTTTTAATGTAATAGTTGGGTACGGCAGTCTGTGATTCTTTGCGGGTAAGCAACACTAGTTTATCAGCCTCCAATACATCAACCACATATTCGTACATACCTTCCTGGCTGCGCCAAAGCATTTCTGATTTTTTTGTTGCAAGGTCAAATTTTGCTAAAAAAGGTAAATCGCCCTTTGGTGAAGAACCTACAGTATTGTTCAACAGCAAAGAATTATTTGTTACTTTAATTACATCTCTGTTGTATTTATTTTTTTCTGTTATAGGATTGCCAGGATTACTGTATGCATCCGTAATATTTCTTTCAAATAATGTTTCCATCGTGTTTGCTGAGGGATTGTAGCGGCTTACTTTTAATGTTTGTTTACCCTGCAATGTTTCCGTTACCCAAGCGAAGTTTTCGTTGCCCCAGTTTACACCTCTAAAACGCATTTGAGTTTTAAACAATTCTTTTGGCTGTGCTGTAAACGGGGCTGAAAGGGCGTATACAGCATCGTGAAATTCCATTTTGGTTTTTATAAGACCACTATCAAGCGGTTGAGACCATACAATTGTAGCAGCTTCATCATCTCTCCATTCGTAACCCGATGGTACGTTTTGTATATTATCATTTCCGGAAGGAGTGGTTTCAGTACTTGGTAATTCTGCCAATACTTTTATTGATTTACCGGCCAAATCAGCAATATAAACTGTACTTGGAAAACCACTTGCAGGCACTAGATAAGAAAATGGTTTTTTTACAGTTTCTATCAACATATATTTTTTATTCGGCGAGAACTGCATAGACGAATAAATGGTTGGCTTCCCAATTTTTGTTTCGACACCATTCCTGTTCATCACCATTTGTGCGGTTGCCATAAACTCAAAAACCTCCTCATCATAAGGAGATTTTATCATATCCTGATACGTTCTGCCCGGTGCGGCTTTACCTACATTTTGTTGAATTGTAGGACCTTTTGGAGTGATGGGTTTTTTTAGCAAGGAAGACGGTATTGCTACTGCAGTGTTATACATTAGTGTATTTTCATCAAACCATTTTATACCTGTACCGTAGGCAATATTTAACGCCTGCTTATTTACTTTTTTTGCAGCATGTGTTGCTACATCTATTACATACAAATCAACTTTTGTTACTGTGGTATTTGTAAAACATATTTTGGTCTGCCCATCGTTCCACTGCACATTACCTGCAAGTAAATTCGTGGGTAAACCTGTAACTTCAAATTGTTTGTCTGTCTTTAGTTTTTTAAGAGAAAAGTTGGTGATATACGTCTGCCTACTTGGCGAAAAGTTGTTTGGATTTAATCTCAAACCCGCTACTCTTATTTCCAGCTGCCCCAATTCTTCTACTGTTGGATAACTATTGCGTTCGCTGAGTAACATCCACTCCCCTTTTTTGTCTACACTAACGGCAGGCGTTGGCTTTGCAAGCAACAAATCTGCAATGTCTTTTGGTGGAGTTTGGTAACCTACTGCATCTTGCGCAGTGGCTTTAAAAGAAATGGTAATAATTAATAACAGCAAACCTGTTTTTAAAGAAATAAAAGTTTTTTGCATTATCATTTTTTTTGTAAGATGAAGTTAATACAAAATGTATTTTAATACTTTGTAAAAATACAAAAAGCATTACCGCAGAATTGTAAATCGTAAGCAATGATTTAATTCTTAACATTGAGTAAAAATTATTTTCTGGTTACTATTATTTATTATCTGTTAAGGTTTGCACATAAATTTTTACAAGTTTTTAAACATGATATATTTCCCGATATGAGAAAAGGGAAATTCCCAATTGTTTTTTTTAAGTAATGTGTGTAGATGCTTTTTGGGGAACAGAAAAAATTTATCATGAATTTCTTTTTTTATTTTTTAAAGTATAAATACATCATTTTTATATCAAATTATCACATCAATCTACATTCAATTATATCCAATTTTTTTATTGTGATAACATGGCTTTATTGTTGGCATTGCGATGCGAATAAATAAATTAATCTTTTACCCAAATCCCATCCCATGAAAAAAAAGTTATTCTTTTTTAATGTAACACTCTTGCGTCAATCATCTTTCACCAAGACTATTTTAAAAATTTCTCTGGCATTTATTTTACCGCTCTTGTTTATTGCAGGCTGTAAAAAAGTTTTTGAAGAGCCGGGCATTACTGGTCTGTGTCCTATTGTTGTTTCAACAGTTCCAGTGAATGGTGCTACAGCAGTAGCTTTAAACACATTGATTTCTGCTACGTTTAATGAGGTCATAGATTCTACAACACTAAACAGCAATACTTTTTTTGTAAAGAGAGGCAATACAAATGTTGCAGGCAGTATCAGCTATGTGGGCATGACTGCAATTTTTACACCTGCAGCAAATTTATTACCCAACACTGTTTATACAGGTACTGTAACAACAGGTATTAAAGACAAAGCACGGAATTCGCCTAAAGCAAATTATGTGTGGACTTTTACCACAGGAGTTGCACCTGATACCATACCTCCTAGAGTTATATCTACCGACCCAAATAATGGTGATGTAAATGTATCGGTTACAAAAATTATAAGTGCAACTTTTAGCAAGGTTATGAACCCGGCTACAATAGATTCCACAACTTTTACTTTAAGACAAGGTACCATGGCGGTAACAGGGTTGGTTACATATTTAGGCAACACAGCTAGTTTTGCACCTACCACCAGTCTTGCATTTAACACAACATATACAGCAACTATTACAAACAAGGCAAAAGATATGGCAGGCAATGCACTTGTAAATAATTATGTGTGGAGCTTTACTACAGGACTAGCTCCTGCAGATGCTACCCCGCCTACAGTTATTTCTACTGATCCTGCAAACGCTTCAATAGGTGTTGTTATTTCAAAGGTGATTTCCGTGAATTTTAGTAAAGCAATGAATCCTGCAACTATTAATACTACCACTTTTTTATTGTCTCAAGGTACAACCCCGGTTGCAGGAACTGTAACCTATTCAGGTGTTACGGCAAGCTTTTCTCCTAATGCCATCCTAATACCTAACACCGTTTATACAGCCACTATTACAACGGGCGCTAAAGATTTAGCAGGTAATGCACTTGTAAGCAATTATGTTTTTAACTTCACAACAGGGCAGTCTACAGCAGATGTTACACCACCAAATGTTATTTCAACAGACCCTGCAAATACTGCTACAGGAGTTTCACTTTCAAAAGTTATTGCTGCAACTTTTAGCAAAGCAATGAACCCATCAACAATTAATTCATCTACGTTTTTATTATCGCAAGGCATGACGCCTGTTGCAGGAACAGTAACGTACTCGGGCACTACAGCGAGTTTTACGCCTAATGCAAACCTGCTACCCAACACTATTTATACAGCAACCATTACAACAGGTGCAAAAGATGTAGCAGGCAATGCCTTGGTAGCAAATTACACATGGACGTTTACCACTGCAGGTACAGGTACAACTTTCATTCCTCCACCTTTAGGAAGTGTAGCATTGTTTGGAGCTTTTGGCGGTAGCGCCGGTATTACCAACCAAGGATTAAATACAGTTATCAATAATGGCAGTATTGGTACTACTGCAGCATCTACTTTAATAACAGGTTTCCATGATGGCACGACTGGTGATGTTTATACCGAAACCCCTTTAAACAGAGGCTTGGTAACCGGCCGAATTTACACAGCACCACCTTTTCCCGGCACCATAATGTCTGCAGCAATTGCAGCACAGGGTTTGGCTGATGCAACTGTTTTATACAACAGTATTTCTCCGGCAGGCAGCCCGGGTGGAACTGATCCTGGCGCAGGAGAATTAGGTGGCTTGACACTGGCACCGGGAACTTACAAATCAGCAAGTGGTACGTTTAAAATTACCAATGGTGATTTGACTTTAGATGCACAAGGCAATCCTAATGCTGTATGGAAATTTCAAACTGCAGCAGGGCTAACTGTAGGTGTGGCAGGACCAGCCGGTGCTAGAAGTGTATTTTTGATAAACGGTGGTTTGGCTAAAAATGTTTTCTGGTATGTAGGAAGCGCCGCAGTAATTAATGGAGCAGGTGGTGGTATTATGTCAGGCAATATTATTTCTTCTGCAGGGGTTACTTTTTCTACCGCAGGTAATGCTGTTCAAACTGTATTAAATGGTCGTGCAATTTCTTTAAATGCATCTGTAACCATGGTTAATACAACTGTAAATGTTCCTTAATCAAAAAATAAAAATCACATACATGCTGCCATGTAGGTAGCATGTATTTTTCCCCTTTTATATTTCCTTCTTTTAAAACTCATTTATGAAATACAATTATATTAAAAATCTTAAATCGCTGGGCTTAATAGCGATGTCTATACTAAGCATTCAAACATTGCAGGCGCAAACTTTGCAAAGAGTGAAACCGGTATGGTGGTTTGGTCAATCAGGTGCTGTAAATTATAATACTTTTCGTGGTACCACACAAGTACTTAATCAGAACACGACAGTACCTACAGCTTTTCATAAAGGAGAAGATGTAAGACCCTACGCATCTGTACTCACAGAATACCGACCAGGTAAAGTGTTGGGAGGCATGCTGAATGTAGCTTACGATAACCGTGGCGGTAAATTTGATCAGGTGATGGCACCCTGCGATTGCCCAGCAAATTTAAAAACAAACCTGAGCTATGTTACAATAGAGCCGAGCCTGAGGATTGCACCATTTTCAAATGCTTTCTACATATTTACAGGTCCTGTCATAAGTTTCAATGTTACGAAAAGATTTGATTATAGTCAAGATAAACAACCTGACGTAAGAGAAGATTTTAGTAACATTCACAAAACTGTATTTTCAGGACAGGCCGGGGCAGGTATTGACATACCACTTTCTCCAAAGGCAAGTGCTACACAAATGACATTGTCGCCTTTTGCATCTTTTCAGACAGATTTTGGCCGAAGCCCCCGTTCAATAGAATCGTGGGCTATCTATACAATACGTGCAGGTTTTGCACTTAAGTTTGGTACCGGTAAAATAGCAGCGCCGATAGTTATTCCCGTTCCGGAAAAAGTAGTGCTGATCGTTGTAAGCGACAGAGATGGAGACGGTATCCCTGATATTAGTGACAAATGTCCTGATGTACCGGGTATTGCAAAATATCAGGGTTGTCCAATACCTGATACTGATGGTGACGGTATTAATGATGAACTGGATAAATGTCCTACTGTTTTCGGTTTGGCACGTTATCAGGGTTGTCCTATACCGGATACTGACGGTGATGGTGTTAATGACGAAGAAGATAAATGCCCTACAAGACCGGGCCCTGTAAGCAACAAAGGTTGCCCTGTTATTGCTAAGGAAGTGATTGAAAAAATTAACTTTGCCGCTAAAAATGTATTCTTTGCAACTGGCAGCTACAAGTTACTTCCTAAATCCTTTAAATCTTTAGATGAGGTTGTAAGGTTGATGAAAGTGGATGAGTCTTTAATCATTGATATTGATGGACATACAGATTCTCAGGGTTCTGACGAGAGCAACCAGGTACTTTCTGATAACCGTGCAGGCGCAGTTAAGAATTATCTTGTAAGTAAAGGAATTGTTGAAACTCGTTTAAAGTCTGCAGGATACGGCAAAGCAAAACCTGTAGCTGATAATAAAACAGCTGCAGGTCGTGCAAAAAACAGAAGAACAGAAATGACTGTTAGAAATTTCTAACCCCAAAATTCAATACTAAAAAGCCCTATTCAAGTTTTTGAACGGGGCTTTTTGTTTTAATCAAAACAGTAATTTTTGGTAACATTCATAGTAACTTAAAAATTAGCACATACCAAAATTTAAAAGAAGTCCAGATAATTAAATCTGTACCTCTTTTTATTTTTCAGGGGATTTTTTTTAGGAAAAATGCTGTTTTAGTTTTAGAAGTGAAGATCTAAATTATCTAAATACTTATAGCCACTTCCTGTGTTCAACAACAATACTTTTTCATCAGCTCTTATCATTTTATTTTTATGTAAATGCAACAATGCTTTAAATGTAGCAGCACCCTCCGGCGAAATAATATGCCCTTCCATTTTTGCAATTTCTTTTACGCCTGCAATAATTTCTTCTTCGGATATTGAAACCGCTGTACCATTTGATTCTTGTAAAACATCCAGCATCATGTTCATTCCGAATGGATATGGAACTGCTAAACCGTTTGCAATACTTGGCTCGGGAGTAAAATTATTTTTCCAGTTTACAGCATCTTTTAAAGCATGTAATATTGGTGCGCAATTTTGTGATTGAACTGCATACATTCTTGGAAGGGGACCAGTGATCCATCCCATTGTCATCATTTCTTTAAAGGCTTTCCAGATACCAATAAGCCCTGTGCCTCCACCAGCGGGATAAATAATAACATCAGGCAATTGCCAGTCAAGCTGTTCGGCAATTTCGTAACCCATTGTTTTTTTACCTTCTAATCTATATGGCTCTTTAAGGGTTGAAATATCAAAATATTTGTGGCTGCTGTTTAGTTCTCCAATCTTCTTGGCACAGTCATTTATCAAACCATCTACTAAAATTAATTCAGCACCGTACAATTCACATTCCTGCTTAAATATTTTAGGTGTGTGAGTAGGCATTACAACCGTGCATTTGATATCTGCCTTGGCACAATAAGCCGCCAAAGCGCCGCCGGCATTGCCTGCTGTAGGAATAATACAATGCTCTATACCAAATTCTTTTGCTTTGGAAACAGCCATGCTTAAACCCCGGGCTTTAAAAGACCCTGTAGGATTTGATGTTTCATCTTTCATTAAAAGATCTGAAAAACCATATTCCGCACCAAGTTTATTTAATTCAAAAATTGGTGTCATTCCTTCGCCAAGACTAACGATGTTTTCTTTTTTTAATACCGGTAACATTTCGGCATAACGCCACATATTTTGTTGCCTGGTTGTAAGCTGGTTTTTATCGAGGCTATATTCCTCATCATATTCAACCACCAAAGGTCTGTTGCAACAGTCTGCAAAAGTATTTAAGGTATTGAGTGAATATTCTTTATGACAGCAAGAACATTTAAGCCCTACAGCAAATGAATATGATTTGATTAATGTCAGCATTAAACAAAAGTACAATCTCCAGTATAACCTTAATAGCTTAAATGGTTATAGTACATAACCAATGGTTATATATGGTTTTTACAAAACTTTATAAATGTCCTGTTAAGTTCGTTGGTATCGGTGCCATGCCGTTGTATAAAAAAGAAATCCCTGATTATTTTAAATTTTTCTATTTTAATAGCAACAAGATCTCCATCACGCAGTTCTTTTAATATAGAACCCTTTGGTAAAAAACCAAGACAGGTATCTTCTCTTAAAAAGTTTTTGAGCGCCTCCGTACCCGCAAGACGAACATTTACTTTTAAATCAGAAATCTTTACAGCACTTTTTTCGAGGTTATATTTTAAAGCTTCTAGTGTACCCGAACCCTGTTCTCTTAACACAATCGGGTATTGCTGAAGTTCTTTAATGGTTAAAAACTTCTTTTTGGCAATAGGACTTTTAGCGCTGCAAACTGCCACTACTTCATCCGTCATGTAAGGCTGGTAAAGTATTGCGGAGTTCTTCTTTTTTCCTTCTACAATTCCAATATCAATTTCCTGGTCTATTAAAGCTTTGGTAATAGTATCGGTATTTCTGTTGAGCAAACTAATTTTT
>JANLVW010000756.1:0-6167 GCA_031364205.1 Ferruginibacter sp. | reverse complement strand
CCGTAACAATTAAATAATACAAGGAGTTCGCTGAGTTGAAAAACAACGATAAAAAAATGAACTACACATTTGTATTTGCCATTAAATAAACACGAAGCATTTTTACGCCAATGGATTTTAGAAGATCATAAAGAAGACTGGAAAGCCAATGTGGTAGGGCAATGCAAAGGATGGATAGAAATGGGTTTACAGCCGCGGGCCGTTACGAGAGATTTGGATTGGGGTATTAAAGTTCCAAGACAAGATGCAGAAGGTAAAGTGTTGTATGTATGGTTTGATGCACCAATTGGCTACATCAGTGCAACTAAACAATGGGCAATAGACAATGATAAAGACTGGAAACCTTACTGGTACAATACAGATACCAAACTCGTACATTTTATAGGGAAAGACAATATTGTTTTTCATGCAATTATTTTTCCGGTGATGTTGAAATTGCATGGCAATATTTTGCCGGATAATGTTCCAAGCAATGAGTTTATGAATTTGGAAGGAGATAAGATGAGCACTAGCCGTGGGTGGAGCATTGAGATGGAAGATTATATAAGTGACTTTGTAAAAAAAGACAATGGTGGCGATCAAATGGTGGATGCATTGCGTTATTATTTAATAGCTATTGCCCCCGAAACCAAAGACAGCGAATTTACCTGGAAAGGTTTTCAGGATGCTGTAAACAGTGAGCTAGTGGCTGTTTTCGGAAATTTTATAAACAGGGCTTTTGTTTTAATGCACAAGTTATGTGGCGGTAAAGTTCCAAAGTTTCACAATGAAATAATGGACGATGCTGATAAGCAGATGCTGGAGGAAATTAAAATTACAAAGCAAAAGATTGCACAAAATATAGAAGCATATAAATTTAGAGATGCACAGGCAGAAGTAATTGACCTTGCACGCAAGGGAAATAAATACATGCAGGATAAAGAGCCGTGGATTGTTGCAAAGCAGACAACAGATAACGGACAACTGACCACAGAAGCACAGGCACTCGTAGATAATTGTATGCATATTTGTTTACAGCTTACTGCTAACCTTGCCATATTTATTAATCCGTTTTTACCCAATGCAGCAAAGCGATTGTGTGTAATGATGAAGACTGTTGATAAAATGCTTGACTGGGAAAATGCAGGCTCAGTAAAATTGTTAAGTGTGGGCTATTCTTTACGCCCACCAGAATTATTATTCAGAAAAATAGATGACATAGAAGTTACCGAACAAATTGAAAAATTAAGAATTAAAAGCGCAGCAATAAAGATGGAAAATAGTATAAAAGACGGCGAACAACAGAAAACAGATGAAACTTTAAAAATAAATGGCGATAATAAAGTTTCGGATCCTCAGGTCCCTCCTACGGAGGGATTTAGGGAGGCTCTGAAATCGGAAATTATTTTTGATGATTTTGCAAAAATTGATTTAAAGGTTGGAACAATTTTAAGTGCTGAAAAAGTTGAAAAAGCTGATAAGTTATTGAAACTTGAAATTGATTTAGGCTTTGAAAAAAGGACAGTTGTCAGTGGTATAGCACTTCATTTTAGCCCTGCTGATATTGTTGGGAAACAAGTTGTAGTGGTAGCCAATTTAGCGCCGCGTAAAATGCGTGGCATAGAAAGCAACGGCATGATTTTAATGGCGGAAGACGCAGAAGGGAAATTAAAATTTGTAGCACCCGATGCAGTTGTAAACAACGGCTCCGGCGTAAGCTAAATAATTTGGTTGGGAATTTTTTTATCTGTTACGCTGCAGCTTTATGAAAAGAAATGAGATTGTTTTGTTGATGATACTGGCATTAGTACAGTTTACAAATATTGTAGACTTTATGATTGTTATGCCACTTGGTCCTGTACTTAAAAAACTTTGGAGCATAGACAGTACACAGTTTAGCAGAATTGTTTCTGTTTTTAGTATCGGTGCATTTATAAGTTCAATGGCAGGTTTGGCGTATGTCGACAGGTTCGACAGAAAAAAAGTACTATTGATCGTATATGCAGGCTTTACAATCGGCACTTTTTTATGCGGGCTTTCTACTAATTATAACCAGCTTTTAGGAGCAATATTTTTAACCGGTCTTTTTGGTGGAATTGGTGGCAGCACTGTTTTAAGTATGGTGGGTGATTATGTAGCTCCACAAAGAAGGGGACAGGCAATGGGTATTTTGATGACGGGCTTTGCATTAGCCAGTGTGCTGGGGGTTCCCGGTGGGTTATGGCTTGCAGGTCAGTTTCAGTGGCATACACCATTTATGGTACTTGGTTTTATCTGTATGGTAGTTTTTATTTTGGCGGTATTTATTGTTCCAACTTTTACTGACCATTTAAAAGATGGGGTAATAAAACAAAAAATGTGGACTATTTTAAAGCAGGTTTTTAACGAAAAAAATAAAAGGTGGGCATTACTTTTAAGTAGTCTGCTTATAATGAGCCACTTTAGTATAATTCCTTTTTTGACGGATTTTTTTACTTACAACCTTGGTGTAAATTATAAAACAGATGTACCACTTATTTACATTACAGGAGGGTTATGCACAGTAGTTTGTAGTCCACTTGTTGGAAAATTAAGTGATAAATATGGTCGGGTACCGATCTACACTATTCTTACTTTTTTAGCCATGGTTCCATTGCTTAGTATTCCGAATATGCACACCAATAATTTATGGATTTTAATGCCAGTTACCAGTACGCTGTTTATTTTTAGCGGAACCAGATTAGTAGTTGGTAATGCACAGGTAACAAGTACAGTGTTGTCAAAAGAAAGAGGTTCATTTCTTATAGTAAACAGTAGCATACAACAGTTAAGTACAGGTATTATCGCAGCTATTGGCGGTGCCATTGTTACAAACGACAGTGCAAAAAAGGTAATAGATTATCCAATACTCGGCATAATAGGTGCTGTATTAGCAATTCTTGCATTAATTGTTTTTAGAAAAATAAAAACCAAGGAATAAAAATTGCTAATGCTGATAGTTAATCTCATTTAATGTAACCTAAAAATTAATTAATAGAGTTTAATGTTGGCTGCGTTTTTGTTTAATACAATAAAGTTCTAGGTAATCATCTTGAGACATTAACCTTAATGATTTAGATGGTGCTGAAACTATAATAATTCTTAATCTTAAATTATACAGATCATGAAATTTAAAAAAATAATGATGTTTTGCATCATATTGTTGTCGTTAAACAGCATTGCACAAACAATAGACTATTCTTTAGTGCCATATAGAAAAGTGGATAAATGGGGATATGCAGATGCGGCAAGAAACATAGTGATAACCCCAAAGTACAACGATGCCCAATGGTTTTCAGAAGGATTAGCGGCGGTAAAAGTTGGCAACAAATGGGGTTACATAAATAAAATGGGCAAACTGGTTATACCTGCAAAATTTACAGTCGCAAAAAGTTTTAGAAAAGGATACGTGCCACGAATAAATAAATCAGGTGGAGATTCTATTCTTTTTGCCGGTGCGTCTACAACAGCAAATGGATATGAAAAATGTATAACAACGAAAGGTGTGATTTTAACGAAATGTCCTGCAATAAATGAAAATTCTGTTGTTGAAAACAGAATACCTGTGCAAACAAAAACAACGCAAAAAACTTACTCACTTGCTAACAACAACGGCTTGTTTGATAAAGTGGTAGATGATTATAAGATTGCAGGAAACGATGAAACATATTACATCGCTCAGAAAAACAATATGTATGGTGTGTTTAACAGCAAATTCGAAAATATTGTTCCTTTTGAATATAGTTCAGTTAAGCAACTAACATCAAACAATAATCTATATCTGCAGGTGCAAAAAAATGGCATGTATGGCATTATGAATGCAAATGGTCAGCCTGATATTACTGCAGATTATTCAAACATGACGATTGTAAACGGAGCCAATAATATAGATTATGTTATTGTAAAAAGGGATGGTAAAACTTATGTAAAAGATATGATGAACAACGATATCATTTCATCAGGTTTTGCAGATATCGTTTATGACAACAACGAGGGTTTTGTTGTTACTGACAACAACAATATGAGGGGCTTTTATTTTTCAGATAAAAGAATGATTAATCCAAAATACAGTGATGTTAGAATAGTGAACAAAGGAAGCAATTACCTTCAAATAAAAACTTCTAATGGAAAAGTAGGTTACATAAATGCAGCCGGTGATGAATATTTTATAGAATAAACTAATAAGATTTTCGAAAAATTTTACTCCACAGCAATGTGGAGTTTTTTATGCTGTAAATTTCTTTTGCCCGTAATATAAAAATCTTAACTTCGAATTTATAAATTAGTTAGTTAAACAACTATTTTTTGCTCGCAGAATTTACAGATTATTAAAAGTGATTTTGTAAAAAAAACTATTCAAAAGATATAGTCAAATAAACAATAATGAAACGTACAATTAAAAAAGTAGCCGTACTTGGCAGCGGTGTTATGGGTAGCAGGATTGCATGTCATTTTGCAGGCATCGGTTTGCCCGTGCTTTTATTAGACATCGCTCCAAAAAATCTTCCCGAAAATGCTAAGCCTGCCGATAAAAATAAAATTGTAAACGATGCATTGGCTGCTGCAATAAAAAGCAATCCATCGCCCGTTTATACAAAAGATGTAATCAAAAAAATTACTACCGGCAATTTTACAGATAACATGAAAGATATTGCCACTGCTGATTGGATCATAGAAGTAGTGGTAGAAAGGCTCGATATAAAGCAACTTATTTTTACTGAGGTAGAAAAATACCGCAGGCCCGGCACGCTCATTACTTCCAACACTTCAGGTATACCAATCCATATGATGGCGGAAGGCAGAAGCGATGATTTTAAAAAGCATTTTTGTGGCACTCACTTTTTTAATCCGCCACGCTATTTGCGTTTGCTGGAAATCATACCAACGCCCTTTACAGATCCTGAGATTGTAGATTTTCTGATGAATTACGGTGATCTTTTTCTTGGTAAAACAACCGTGCTAGCAAAAGATACACCGGCCTTTATAGCCAATCGTGTAGGTGTTTTCAGCATCATGGCCATTTTAAACATTATGGAAAAACTTGGTTTATCTGTTGATGAAGTAGAAGCGCTCACAGGCCCAATCATCGGCAGACCAAAATCCGCCACATTCCGTACGGGTGATGTTGTGGGAATAGACACATTGGTAAAGGTTGCTAAAGGTGTTGCTGAAAATTGTCCTGATGATGAAGCAAAAGCAACTTTTACTATTCCTGCATGGCTAGAGAAAATGATTGCCAATAACTGGCTCGGCGATAAAACCGGACAAGGCTTTTTCAAAAAAATAAAATCAGCAGATGGTACAAAAGATATACAGGTTTTAAACCTTGCAACACTTGAATATGAACCCCGCAAAAAACCAAAATTTGCAACCATAGAAGCTGCAAAGTCAACTGAAGATTTAAAAATCAGGTTAAAAGCATTGGCAGCCGGCCAAGATAAAGCAGGTGATTTTTACCGTCAGTTTCATTACGCATTGTTCTCTTATATTTCGCACCGCATACCAGAAATTAGTGATGAAATATATCGAGTAGATGATGGTATGATGGCAGGCTTTGGTTGGGAGATTGGCGCTTTCGAAAGTTGGGATGCCCTTGGCGTAGCAAAAACCACCGAAGCTATGAAGGCAGGCGGTTACAGCATTTCGCCTTGGGTAGATGAGATGCTGGCAAAAGGCGTAAAATCTTTTTACAAAACAGAAAACGGTAAACGTTATTGCTATGATATTGCCACAGGTGGATATAAATTAATGCCGGGCGGTGAGGCATTTTTAGTGATGAAGAATTTTGAAAACGAAACAGTTTGGAAAAACAGCGCATGTCGCACTTATCATTTAGGCAACGATGTGTTAGGCTTGGAGTGGTACACAAAAATGGGCAGCATTGGTGGCGAAGTATTGGAAGGCATTCAAAAGTCTATCAGCCTTGCAGAAGAAAAATACAAAGGCTTGGTTATAGCAAATGAAAGCGCAAACTTTAGTGCCGGCGCCAACGTAGCAATGATTTTTATGTTGGCCTTAGATCAGGATTATGATGAAATAGATATGGCCATTCGCCAGTTTCAAAATACATTAATGCGGGTGCGTTATTCTTCCATTCCTGTTGTGTTGGCACCGCATGGTTTGGCACTCGGTGGCGGTTGCGAAATTTGTCTGCATGCAGATAAAGTAAT
>JANLVW010000219.1:0-1640 GCA_031364205.1 Ferruginibacter sp. | reverse complement strand
ACTTTGCTCATTACAGAAAATCCTTTTGAAGCTTATTGTAAAATTGTATCGCATTACCAGCCATTTACAAAAGCGTTAAAGACGATTAATTCTGACAATATTGGCGAGGGTACATTTATTTTTCCAACTGCATTTATCGGTAATAATGTTACCATTGGGAGTAATTGCATTATCCATCCACACGTTACCATTATGCATCATTGTGTAATTGGTAATAATGTTGTAATACAGGCGGGCACAGTCATTGGCAGCGATGCTTTTTATTATAACACAAAAAAAGAAAGAGAAGTATGGTATAAAAAAATGCCGAGTTGTGGCAGAGTCGTAATAGAAGATGATGTGGAAATTGGTGCAGGTTGTACTATTGACAGGGGAGTAACGCATGATACCAGAATAGGAAAAGGAACCCGTTTTGATAATCTTATACACATAGGGCATGATACTGTTTTTGGAAAAAATTGTTTGGTTGCTGCTAATGTCGTTATTGCGGGTTACGTAAATATTAAAGATGCTGTTACTATTTGGGGCGGTTGTATAATAAACAAAACGCTTACCATCGGCGAAAATGCAGTGTTGCTTGGGCGTACCGGTGTGAGCGGCGATTTAGAAGGAAACAAAACTTATTGGGGCGCACCTGCACAGGAAGCCAGTGCTGTAAAAAGAGATTTAATCTGGATGAAAAGAATTCCGCAGTTGTGGGAAAAAGTAATGAAGAAATCTTAGCTTTCTTATGTCTCCAATCTTGCGTCTAAAATCCTGCAATTCTAATCTACTTTATAATCATACGGCAACTGCTCTGCCACTTTTTCCCATGCCCAATACCCACTTATAGATAAATTATTTTGATCATAAAAATATCCGTTTTGTTCAATGGTTAGAGACTCAGTAGGTTTAAAAATAAGTATAGAAAATTTAAAATCTTTTGGCTCTGTTGGATGAGCTAAAGTATAAGCCTCCACAGGTTTCTCACCCATAAATAAAATACCAGCATTTTTTTGATTGGGTAACATGTCCACCGTTTGTGTGCTGTCATCTTTTATATAATTTATAGCGCCGTAAGTATCCTTTAATTTTATGGCATTTTCAATTCCATTTTGTTGAACAATAAACTGTATTTCAAATTGCTCCTCTTTTAAATGCTTATTATAAACACTTCTCATAAAGTGCAACAATGATCCTTTATAAGCAGCCTTTCTGTTGGCCTGCCACAAAAGTTTTTGTATACTGTCACCCTGCATTTCTTCATAAAGCGGAGAGCCTGAATAAATACTTACATCGGTATTGTATTCGTGTGTAAACGAATCTATTGTATATTTTATGTTGTAACCCAGTGCATTGTTTTTTATAATTAAGGGTTCAGTAGCGGTTATTTTTAAACGGTTTCTTTTCTTTGAAAAAAAGAAATGCAATGCTTCTGCATTTTGAATACTACAAACTTTACTGTTACTTGTTTTACCAATAAATTCTTCATTAAAAAACTGTCCGTATTTTTCAAGTCCGTCTTTTACTTCGTTTGTAGATATGATGGCTACAGTTTCCAGTTCTTTTTCTTTTTCATTCAAACTTACATTTATGGACTCGCCTGCATCAGCGGTTGTAATGCGCCTACTTTCAGTTTTAAAACCGGTAAATGTAAATAC
>JANLVW010000727.1:0-3040 GCA_031364205.1 Ferruginibacter sp. | reverse complement strand
GTGCTCCCGGAGTAGTATATGGATAATTAATTCCTCTTCTTTTATCAGTTGCCTCAAATTTGTTGTAGAAATCTGACAATGTTGAGAAACCATTCCATCCACTTGGGTTTTGGTTATAGTGCATGGTAGAATGCCATCTAGACCTCAAGTTCGCAGCAGATGTTCCACCAATATTTTCCTGAGTCCAAATATTTTCTGTACCTATTGCTCCATTATTTGGTGCAAATGCATCAAAATAAACAGGACTGAAAGAGTATGAACCACTTGAAAGTACCTGATCTGCTAATGTTATGACCTGCGTCATATCTGCAGCTGCAAAAGTAGGAGCAGTTCTGTTTGCAAAAGCGCCTTTATTTAAATAACATTTCATCAAAAGAACACGTGCAGCATTTTTGTTAGCTCTTGTCGTGGGTCCCACAGGAAGATCAGGTAAAGCTGCGTTCAATTCAGAGATAATGTAATCTAATTCAACAACACCTTTTCTTACTTTTGGAGCATTTAAAACACTTTCTCCTGGTTCTCTATAAGGAACTTGTCCCCAGCCGTCAAGCATCATAAATTCAGCAAAAGCTCTTAACATTCTTGCTTCTGCTTTTTGTTGAGGTGTAGGATTAAAGCGTAACAAATCAGTTGAGCTGTATGATACACCACCCAAAGCAGAAAATACCTCTCTTACACGAACATGATCCGCATCAAATTTATGGGAGTGCAAAACTCTCCATGCACCATTATCATCCCAGTCACCACCTCTTGTAGGACCAATTAGTTCATCTGTTGTCATTTCCCATAAAGCGTAAACACCTGCCTGGTCTTGAAATGTACCCCTGATGTTGTCATAAACACCGGTCAATAAAGCTCCGGCATTTCCACCTCCGCCGCCACCACTTATCTGACTTTCAGATAACTGGCCATTCAAGTCCTCTTTAAGCTTCGTACAACTAATCGTAATTAGTGATAAGCCAAGCATTGCAAAAAAAAGTTTCCGTAACATAATTATTAATTTTTAAAAGTTATTTATTCTAAAAGCCTGCATTTATTCCGAAAGTTATAGTTCTTGCTGTAGGGTAAGGAATGTATTCAATACCGGATGATGGAACGCCATTGAAATTTTTATCAACGTTCACTTCAGGATCGAATCCTGAAAACTTGGTAATTACGAAAAGATTTTGACCTGTAACATATAAAGAAAGATTTTTTATAGATTTACCGAAAGATCCAAAATTATAAGATAATGTAGCATTGGTCATTTTTAAATAATCACCCTTTTCCAAATAACGAGATGATGCTGTTAATGGATTTGCAAAAGACTCTTTTACCGGATCACGTAAAACTGAAAGTGCAATGTTTTTACTGTTATTGATGCTTCCCACGTTGATAACACTATTTAACGTATTGTTGTAAAGTTGGTGACCAAATGCCCCATTAAAATTAGCAGATAAACTTAATTTTTTATATCTAAATGTGGAACTTATTCCTAACAGCGTTTTTGGATTTGGATTACCAACATAATAAAGTACATCTCCGCCATCTGTATAAGTTGCAAACCCATCTTTACCTAATCCCAAAAATCGTCTTGTGAAGAATGCATTTATCGGGAGACCGTTTCGGATTACTTGGGAGGTTGTACCATTAATACCCTGACCATCTAGAAACCCGGTATTTATGGACGAACTAAGACCGGATACTTTATTTCTTACAAAAGTTGCGTTTAATCCTAACTCAATTCCATAATCTTTTTTTGAAACAACCTCACTGTTTAAAGCAAATTCAAATCCTTTGTTATCAATATTACCATCAAGATTAACCCATTTAATTACACCACCTGGAGCAGCAGGTTGCGCGGGCTCGCTTGGAAAAAGTAAATCTTTGGTTCTTTTATTAAAATAGTCCATTGTGAAAGTGATGCGATTTTTCAACAAGGACATGTCCATACCAATATTGTATTGCCTGTCTGATTGCCATTTCAAATTTTCATTGGCATTGTTTGCCGCATTAAAAGATCCAGAACCATTTCCTGAGAATGTATACCTCAATTGAGCTGAACCTGAAGGAAACTCCTGGTTTCCTGTTTTGCCCCAACCTCCCCTAAGTTTTAAGGAATTGATCTGAGGTACATGGAAAAAAGATTCTTTACTGATTACCCATGCACCACTTACAGAAGGAAAATAACCATATTTATTATTTTTTCCGAATTTAGTTGATCCGTCAGCTCTGTATGTACCGGTCAATAAATATTTATCCTGAAAATTTAAACCTGCCCTTACAAAATACGATTGTAATTCGTTTTTAGGATCGTTGTATGATCCTATTTGTCTGTTGGTTGGATTAGAGAACTGAATGTAATCTTCATAATCTAAACCATAACTACCAAAACCTCCAGCAGAACCTGATTGACCATATCCACCAACATCAAATCCTTTACTTTTAAATTTAATATATTCAAAACCTGCAAGACCATTTACACTCAAGTTGGTGGTCACTTGCTTGTTATAGTTTAGTGTATGCGTGATCTGTTCCGTTTGTAATTGTGATTGAGCCAAACGCACTCTTCCTTTACCATATACATCATTAAAGTTAATGAACGGTTGTAAAGTTGTACCTCTTAAACCAGTACTATAATTTATGCTATAAAGCATTCTGTATTCTAATTCTTTAGTAATCTTGTAATAAGGAGAGAAACTAGCAAGGATGGTTGTAACCTTGGATTTGTCAGTGTATGCTTCCTGTAATGCAAGGGGATTGATTAAATCTCCACCCGGTATAACGTTGAAAGTATCTACTCCATTTTTAACTCCTTTTAAGTTTTCAGTTGGGTTCCATTGTAGGGCATTTCCAATTAGACTTCCTCTTGACCCTGCATTATTTGTAATAGGAGCAATTTGTTCTGAGTACTGGCTTGGTATAATATTAATATCTAATCCTAATTTTTTATTCTCGAGAAATTTAAAATTGCTGCTAATATTAGCAGTGTATTTCTTTATTCCGGTCTTTCTAACAATACCTTCCTGATTTAAAACGCCAAAAGAAAAACGGTATTTTG
>JANLVW010000708.1:0-1171 GCA_031364205.1 Ferruginibacter sp. | reverse complement strand
AAGTCGTATTTTTATAAAAGTTGTTATCAATGTAAGATAAAAAAGCAGCTACAGTTTTAGGTGCTTTCGCCGGATAAAGTTCCGCTTCTATATCTCCAAAATTTGTTTGTATTAGTATATGAGGAAATTCGCTTTTTTTATTTGAGCAGGATATCATCAAACATATAAATAATAATAAAGCAAGTGTACGCATCAGAAAATATTTGAATTAAAATGTAAGTTATTTTAAAATGAATAATGCTGTTAACTTTAATTATGATGCCGTCTACAAAAGAAGTTCCATTGGTAGTTACTTTAAAAATTGATGAACCTTCACAGCTTTTTTTTAATCAGAAACGTATCATGTTTTTCCCGGCCTATGCTAATTATGTTAATGCCCATATTACACTTTTTCACAAATTACCGGCAAACAATATAGATATTGAAACTAAATTAACAACATTTGCCAAACATGCATCATTTGAGTTACGCATCACTGATATATTGCTCATTGAAAAAAGCGTATCATATTCTATAACATCAACAGTTTTGCAGCATTTGCATATTAAGATGCAAATGAAATTTGATACGTATCTTATCTGCAACGACAGAAAAATATTGAAGCCTCACATCACTATTCAAAACAAAGTAACGACTTACAAGGCTCAAAAAACTCAAGCATTATTGCTAAAAGATTTTAAGCCATTTGTGGTGAATGCCTTGGGTTTTACAAGTTGGTATTATGTAAAAGGTTATTGGGATAAAAAAGCAGATTATTTCTTTTGATGAAGTTTATTATTTCTTGTTATTTATTGCTTTTGATAAAACTTGTGGTCAGTTTTTATAGCAGCTTTTCTTTTCTCATTAAAAACTGGTACAACTCACCGGCTCATCATTGAACAAGATTACGTAATATCAAAACTCATAAGTTTTTGCCTAAATAATTTTTGAATCGGTGCACAGAAAGTTACAACCCAAAACCTCAGTATCATCTCTTGTGAAGGAAGTTTTTGAAGTTTTTTGTAATTTATAGGTGTGTTTGACTGCACATCAGCGTTATACTCATAATGGCATTTTTTTATTTTTTTGATAAATTAAACCTTGCAATCAATCTGGCGTCTGTAAAGGACACAAAAAATTATTTCATAAAAAAAATTAAAACCATGACCAGTAAATCATTATTTATCGCTAC
>JANLVW010000700.1:0-4783 GCA_031364205.1 Ferruginibacter sp. | reverse complement strand
GGCTGTAAACCCATTTCTATCCATCCTTTGCATTGCCCTACCACATTGGCTTTCCAGTCTTCCTTGTGGTCTTCTAAAATCCATTGGCGTAGAAATGCTTCATGCTTGTTCAATGGCAAATACCAATGTGTCGTAGCTTTTTTTATGGGCGTTTTACCGCTCAAAGTACTTCGTGGATTTATCAATTGTTCCGGACTTAAAGATGTTCCGCATTTTTCGCATTGATCTCCAAAAGCACTTTCATAACCACATATCGGGCAACTACCCGTAATGTATCTGTCTGCTAAAAATGATTGCGCTTCCTCATCAAAAAACTGCTCACTTTCTTTTTGCTCAAGGTCACCATTATCATTCAAGATGGTAAAAAACTCCTGCGCCGTTTCGTGGTGAATGGGTGATGAAGTGCGGTGATAAATATCAAACGAAATTCCCAGATCTGCCATGTTGCTTTTCAGCATTGCATGGTATTTATCTACAATTGCCTGTGGTGTAGTTTTTTCTTTTAAAGCCTGCATGGTAATAGCAGCGCCATGTTCATCGCTTCCACACACATACAAAACATCTTTTTTTAATGCACGCAAATAGCGCACATAAATATCTGCAGGCAAATAAGCACCTGCTAAATGACCAATATGTTTTGGTCCGTTTGCATAAGGCAGCGCCGAGGTAATCAAATATCTTTTAGGATCAGTCATATTAATTTATTAAAAACTTTTATGGCCTTTGGCTACAAAATAAATTTTGTAACCGGGCAAAAACAGCAGCAATGTTCAGCATTAGTGGCATCGCACATTTCATCTTTTTAATTGTTACCTGCCTGCGGGCAGGCAGGTTTAGCTTTTATTATGCAATAGAAAATACTGATAATCTGCAAAAATATCGAATGTGTATCCAATAACGAAATTTGAGTGTTTTCAAACGTAGATTTACAACATCTTATAACCAACTTTCATGCAAAGAAAAAAATTTAATTCAACTGCATTCTTAGCAATGGGTTCCTTAAAAGCAATGTCAAAAAGCTTTTCGTGCACAGCAGTTAAGAAACCGATCAAGGAAAAAATTCCATCATAATTCATTAAAGAATATACTATAGCCATTTGCATCAGCGGGTTTTATTACCCTTTCCGATTGTGCAGTTTAAATAACTATGATTGAATCATAGGGGTTTTAAAACTAAAATTGGCAGTAGTATAGGTAAGAGAGATTTTACTTTTGGTAAGACTTATGAAGAAAGAACAGCAAATTTTCAACAAATGCTTGATGATAAATCTGTAAAAGAAATTATGTAAGCCAGGGGCGGATATTGTATTGGTTCTGATATTGCAGGATCTAGAAGCATTTGATAAAACTTTGGAACAAATTGTATTGAAAAAAGTTTCTGAGTACAGTTATCCTATTTGCTTTGACTTTCCCGTTGGGCATCAAAAAAACAATTTTGCTTTAAAATGCGGTGTGGTCCTTTCACTCTTTTTCAATCAAGAAAAAGTTTTATTGGAAGAAATAATATAAAACTAATTATGCTACTAATCTAAGAGAACTTTCTATTGCCTCCGGCTTTTTACCCAATTCTTTCATTACCCTAAAATGCGATGCAACAGCCTGCCCAAGTGTATCATAGTAATTATAGGGCATATTGTATTGCTTACATTTAGCTTGTACAATTTTACTTATTTCCGGGTAATGTACATGACTAACTTTTGGAAAAAGGTGATGTTCAATCTGGTAATTTAATCCACCAACAAACCATGATATTGTCTTGCTTTTCATAGCAAAATTACTGGTTGTCTTCAGCTCATGTTCTGCCCATGCAGTATCAATATGTTTTGTTTCATCTAAAGCAATATGTTCAAACTCTGTATTCTCGACCACATGTGCAAGTTGAAATACAAATGAAAGCGTAACACCCAATGTCATATTTGCAATCATATAACCTGCAAACCAACCACCCAAGCCCCAGACATAAATAGGCAATGCAACAAAAACTGTTAGGTAATAAACTTTTGTTACCCAAAATATAATGTGGTTTTTTGTAGTCATCCTCCACAGCTCTGTACCATTAATTTTTTTACTGAAATATTTTGTAGGATCCATAATAAACACCCAAAATATTACTGACAAAGAATAAATGAAAGGCATATACAAATACTGCACTTTATGAGCCGGCACCCATTTTTGAGATTCACACTGTCGAATGATCGGGCTCTTTGCAATATCGTCGTCTATACCATCTACATTGGTGTAGGTATGGTGAATAATGTTGTGTTTTTGTTTCCAGAAATAAGAACTGGCACCTAAAGCATTTGCTGATAAACCTAAAAAATCATTGAGTCTAGTATTAGGACTATAACTGCCGTGGTTAGCATCGTGCATTACAGCAAAACCTATACAAGCCATTAAAAAACCCAAAGGAATACATAGTAAAAGTGCAGGTATAGTTTTCAATTCTATATTCATCAAAACCAGGTAAATTCCCAAAACACCTCCTATCAAGAGAAAAGTTTTAATAAACAATCTCCAATCGCCTGTTTTGCTGATGTTTTTTTCTTTAAAGTAGCCGTCCACACTTGCTTTCAAGTCTTGAAAAAAAGCATTATCCTTATTATTAAAAAGTATTTTGGCCATTCCGATTTATTTTTGCACTTAATTGATTGGTAATAAACATAATATCCAAAGCTGTTAACAAAACCCTAACAACTGTTAGTATTAGGTAAAAATACTACAATAAAAAAAATTACCTAATTTAATTTAATTTAAAAGGCGCATACATTTCAAATGCCGGGATTGTTGCCGAAAAAGTTTTTTTATTAAAAATATTTTCAAACAAATAAGTACCATTCATTCTCCCTATTTCAGTATTTAGATTACAGCCACTAATATATTGGTATTGTTCGCCGGGATTAATAGAAGGCTGAATCCCAATAACACCTTCTCCCTCCACTTCTCTTGTAGATCCATTGCTGTCAAAAATTATCCAATGTCTGCTTAATAATTTTACCGGAAAACTGTTTTTATTTTCTATGGTAACTCTGTATGCAAACATAAATTCATTAGTGGAAAGATTGCTATATTCTGCCTGGTAAAATGTTTCCACACTAACATTAACGCCTTCTGATATTTTGCTGACCATACCCTTAATTTTTTTTTGAATTTTTGTAACCGTTTTTCAAAAGCCATTGTAAAACTTTGTCTCTGTTATCGCCCTGCACTAAAATTTCGCCTTCTTTAACTGAACCACCTGTGCCGCAAACTGTTTTCAATTTTTTTCCAAGTTCTTCCTTATCCGCATTTTTACCTGTAAAATTTTCAATTAAGGTCACCATTTTACCTCCTCTGTGTTTTTTATCGAGCCGTATTTTTATTTTCTGCTCCGCAGGAAGAATGGTTTGTTCTTCTAAGTTCTCTTCTTCTTCTATTTTAAAGTTTGGATCAGTCGAATAAACAAGACCAGAAAGAGAATTTATTTTTTTTGACAAAGCAATTAGATTTTAGAAATTAGACATAAGACACAAGATTGTATAAATCAAATTTTGTTTAAATCTTCAGACTGGTAAAGCTCCTCCTTTGGTGAGATTAATGGAAGCTTTCAAACTTAAATCTAAACTCACTGCTTGGTGAATAACTGCACCACTGCTAATATAATCAACACCGGTGGCAACATAGCTTTCAATGTTTTCTAAGTTTATGCCACCGCTTGCTTCTGTTTGATATTTACCGTCAATTATTTTAAGCGCTTCCACAATTTTTTCAGGTGCAAAATTATCCAACATAATGATGTTTACTTTGCCTGTATGCATAACTTTTTTTACATCTTCCAAACTTCTTGTCTCAACTTCAATTTTTAAATTTAGATTATTTTCCTGCACATAATCGTATGCATTGCTAATTGCTTTTTCAATTCCTCCGCTGTAGTCAATATGGTTGTCTTTCAACATAATCATGTCGTATAAACCAAAACGATGGTTTTTCCCTCCACCAATTATTACTGCTGCTTTTTCTAATAATCTAAAGTTTGGAGTGGTTTTTCTTGTATCCAATAATTTGGTTTTAAAACCGCTGAGTTTATCTACGTATTTTTTTGTAAGCGTAGCTATTCCACACATGCGCTGCATGGTATTTAGCACTAAGCGTTCGCAGGTTAATATTGTGTGAACTTTGGCACTTACCTCAAAAGCAGTTTCTCCAAACTTCATTTCATCTCCATCTTTTTTAAAAGCTGCAAAATTTATATCCGGTTGTACAAACCGAAATATTTTTTCTGCTACGTCCATCCCTGCAAGTACACCATCCTGCTTTATTTTTAATATCGCTTTTCCCTCAGCATTTGTATTAATGGTTGATAAAGTAGAATGATCACCACTGCCGATATCTTCTGCCAGCGCATTTTTAATTAATTCATTGAGGGCTACGTCATCAATAAAATAATAGGCGTAGGAATACTCATTACTATTAATTGATCCTTTCGTTAAAGTAGAATCTATGCTGTCAAAGTTTCCGATTAGCAGATATTGATATGGTTTGTCAGCAACGAAACATCCGCTAATCTTTTGCCAAGTCAAATCAGCTTCTATTATATTTTCTTCCTTTATTAATCCATTTAAAAATAAGTGGTTTGGACTTTCATTGGAAAAATCATTAATTAATGACTCCGATAAAGCGACAGCTAAATTATTTGACTTTAATCTATCAGACTGATTAACGCTGCGATTCTTGGCATAAAATTCTCCAAAATAAAAATGATCCTTTTTCAAGGTCTCCTTTAATTTTACTTCGATATACTCCTTGT
>JANLVW010000690.1:0-4853 GCA_031364205.1 Ferruginibacter sp. | reverse complement strand
GTTAGAAGCAACAGGTGTTTTTCAAAATGAAAAACAGGTTGCAGCATCTGCACAACCCAATGCAAAACCAGGTGATTTAATTTACAGAGAGGTAAATGGAGATGGTAAAATAGATGCAGCAGACAGAACCTACCAGGGTTCATATCAACCAAAATACACTTATGGTGTAAACGGTAGTGTTAGTTACAATGCATTCGATTTATCTGTTGGTGGCTATGGCACAGGTGGTGGTAAAATTTACAATGGTAAAAAAGCTGCACGTGGCGATTTCAGAGATAACATAGAAACAAAAGTTGCCAACAACCGCTGGACACCAAATAATCCCAACAGCGGAATACCAAGGGCAACATTAGAAGAGTTGCCTGCATCAACTTATTTTTTAGAGAAGGGTGACTTTTTTAGAATTAATAATCTAACGCTTGGTTACACCTTGCCTGTTGGTTTAATAAGCAAAGCTAAAATACAAAGTTTAAGGGCTTATGTAACAGTACAAAATCTGGCTACTATTACAAAATACAGCGGCTTCTCGCCGGAGATAAACAATGGCAGTATATTGGCAGGCGGTATTGAGCAAAGTATTTATCCAACCACCCGCACGTTTGCATTTGGTGTTAATGTGGGTTTTTAAATTATTAATAATTAAAGTTCTTAAAATGAAAAATAAAACACAACTATATTCACTTCTTCTTTTATCAGTTGTATTAATATTCAGCTGTAAAAAAAGTTATTTAGAGGTTGACCCTCAGGGTCAAACTACGGAAGCCCTTGCCTTAAAAGATCCTGATGCTGCATCAAAACTCGTAGGTGGCGTTTATAACTCACTTTATTTTGGCGGGTTCGATAAAACAACAGTTGGTTTTTTATGGGTATTGGCAAACGATGTAGCAAGTGATGATGCTGATAAAGGTAGTACTCCCGGCGATTTTAGCGACCTTGGTTTAATTGATAACTTTAACCCTAATCCAAATATTTTTATCTTTAACAATATTTGGACAGGACATTTTAGCGGAATCGTAAGTGCCAACAAAGCCATTGATATTTTAGGCAAAAGCACACTTGATGCCACTACAAAAAACCGTTTATTAGGCGAAGCAAGATTTATTCGTGGGTTGTATTATTTTAATCTTGTAAGATTTTTTGGTGGCGTGCCAAAATTAATAACAGTGCCTTTACCAAGTGAAGGCAACAGCGATGCATTAAATACCCGGGCTACTGCAGCAGATATTTACAGTGTTATTATTTCTGATTTTCAGTTTGGTGTAGATAATTTGCCGTTAGTCGGAGACCCTACAACACAAACTGGAAGAGCAAACAAAGGCGCAGCACAATCCTACCTGGCAAAAGTGTATATGTACCAGCGCAATTGGCAAAAGGTTTTAGATCTTACTACTGCCGTAATCAATTCTGGCAAATACGCTTTGGTACCTGATTACAATTATATATTCAGAGAAAAAGCCGTTGGTGGCCAAGGCGGTATCAACAACAGCGAGTCTATTTTTGAAGTTCAAACCGGAATTAATGTTGGTGCAAATGCAGTAAGTCCGCTATTCAGTAATGGACAGGGCGCACGCTCACGTGGCGGATGGAATGATTTGGGCTTTGGGTTAAATACACCATCGCAGGATTTAGCTAATGCATACGAAGCAGGAGATACACGCAAAAATGCAACTATTATTTTTGTACAGCCAACATTACCAGGAAATAGTCCAGGTACAATTCTATTTGATGGTTTCCGAATTCCTACAAAAGATTCAGTAGAAAATGACCGTTACAGCTATAAGCCTTACCACAGTGCCCTAACAGAAAGTGCACAGTTAGACAATAATAAAGATACTAAGCCTAAAAACATTCGTTTAATGCGCTATTCAGAAGTGTTGTTGATGTATGCAGAAGCATCTTCCATGCTTGGCAATGCTGATGGTGCAAATAAATTGAATTTGGTACGCAGCAGAGCAAACTTACCCGCTACTACTTTAACCCAGGCAAATGTTTGGAAAGAAAGAAGAACAGAGCTTGCTATGGAAGAAGACCGTTTTTTAGATCTTGTAAGGCAGGGAAGAGCTGGTGTTGTTTTAAGAGCACTCGGCAAACCTTTTGTCGATGGTAAACATGAATTGTTTCCAATACCCCAGGCACAGATTGATTTAAGCGGAGGTCGTTTAAAACAAAATCCGAACTATTAAGTAATATAACAAAAACTCTATAAAATGAATACATATATAAACACTTCATCAAAGACACGCTTATTGTGTTTAACTATACTCATAGCTTTAGGCAGTTGCACCAAAGTAAATCGTAATGATGATGTAAAATTGGGAGATCCGCCACCGGTTCCGGGAGGATACACGAATTCCAGCCAGGTTGCAGCAGCAAATTTATTAGCTTACTGGAATTTTGAAGCCAGTAACAATGAGGTAAAATCTAACACGGCACCTACAAATGCTGTAAATACGAGCTCATCAACCGGCATAAAAGGAAAGGGATTAACTTTCAACCAGGGGTTTGTACTGTACCCAACAATTAGTGCGTTAAGTACTGCAAATGCTGTAGGAAGCTGCACAGTAAGCATGTGGTTAAAGTTTGCCAACAACGGCTCAAAGCTAACAAGCTTTTTTGCTTTATCAAGAGACGTAAATGTAGAAACCAGTTGGTTAACTATTTTAAACGTGGCATCAGAAACCGGCAACCATCCTGCAAGTGATGAAAATTTGTATTTTCACAGTTGGATAGGCAGCTATGCAAACGGTAATAGAAATGGTGGCGATAACATAAATGATTATGGAAATGCGGGTGTGGATTATCAAAGGTTTCAAGGCGCTAACAAATGGGTACAATATATAATGAGGTATGATGGAGCAACCAGCATTATAGATTTGTTCGCAAACAACATCAGGGTTTCAAATAATAATTTTAGAGTAAGAGGTGGTTTAGGCTCGTTAGTTTCAACCATTCCTACCAGAGTAGTTTTAGGTGGATTTCCTAATGCATCCACAGGGTTTACTAACTCCCCTACTGAAGGGTTTCATGGTTTGTATACCGGTGATATGGATGAAGTGCGGGTTTATAATAAAGCGCTTTCTGATCAGGAAATCAGCGCACTGTATATACTTGAACGTCAGGGCCGATAAACAAATTTTAAATATATAATTTTGAAATGCTGCAAATAATTGCGGCATTTTTTTTGACATAAATATTGTAAATTTCCAAATGAAGTATCTGATTGTTTGCCTTCCTCTATTAATGGTTTTTTCATGTAAAAAAGCCGAAACTACAAGCACAGTAAATCCTCCGCCACCACCGCCTGGTGTTTCAGAAAGTTTTAGTTATGTATCAACCTCCATAAATGGCACTGCTATTTTACCTTTTAAAAATGTATCACGTAACCCTACGGTAAGAATAAAATTTTCAGTACCGATAAGCAGAGCATCTGCTGCTCAAAAAGTAAGTTTAACAAGTATTAGCGGAACACCAATTACTGCTACAGTAAATTTTGATAATGGCGACAGTTCAATTGTGTTATCGCCGCAAAGTGATTTGCAATTTTTAACCCGCTATAAAATTAGAGTTGATGCAGGTTTACTGTCCGCAAAAAATATTGCTTTAAGTTCAGGCAATGAAATAGGATTTTATACAAGTCTGGATTCATCAAGAAAATTTGCAGCCATATCAGATAATGCATTACTTGATCTTGTACAACAACAAACACTTAAATATTTTTATGATTTTGGTCACCCAATCAGCGGGCTTGCAAGGGAAAGAAATACATCAGGTGATTTGGTAACTTCCGGCGGTTCTGGTTTTGGCGTAATGGCAATGATTACCGGTGTAAGCAGAAATTTTATAACAAGGTCGCAGGGACTTTCACGCATACAAACTATGGTTGGCTTTTTAAGAAATACAGCTCAGACATTTCACGGCGCATACCCACATTGGCTTAATGGTGCAACCGGTGCCGTAATACCATTTAGTGCAAATGACAATGGTGCCGATTTGGTAGAAACTGGTTTTCTTGCTGAAGGGTTGATCTGTGCAAGGCAATATTTTAATGGAACTGACGCTGCAGAAACAGCTTTACGTACAGACATAAATTTTATCATCAACAGAATTGAATGGGACTGGTTTAGGCAGGGTTCTCAAAATGTATTGACCTGGCATTGGAGTCCGAATTACGGATTTGTAATAAACCAACAAATAAAAGGTTGGAACGAAACACTGATGACTTACATTCTTGCAAAATCTTCCTCAACCCACAGCATACCTACAAGTGTTTATACAAACGGATGGGCGTCTAACGGCACAGCACCTTTTACAAACGGCAACACTTATTTTGGTTTACCATTACCACTTGGCCCAAACCTTGGCGGCCCGTTATTTTTTGAACATTATTCTTTTTTAGGCATTAACCCTAAGGGGCTCCTAGATACTTATGCAAACTATACCACGCAAACAAAAAACCACACACTTATCAATTACAATTACTGCAAATCAAATCCGCAAAATTATTATGGCTACAGCGATTCATGCTGGGGACTTACTGCATCTGATATTCCCAACGGTGGATACACAGCAAGCTCACCCACCAACGATGTAGGTGTTATTGCACCAACGGCTGCTCTTGCTTCTTTCCCCTACACGCCAACAGAATCTATGAAAGCATTAAAGTTTTTCTATTATGTTTTAGGAGATAAAATCTGGAAACAATATGGTTTTGTTGATGCATTTAAATTAGAAGATCCATGGTTTGCAGATTCTTTTCTGGCAATAGACCAAGGGCCAATTATAGTAAATATTGAGAACTACAGAACCGGTTGAATGTGGAATTTATTTACGAGTGCACCCGAGGTAAAATCAGC
>JANLVW010000676.1:0-21125 GCA_031364205.1 Ferruginibacter sp. | reverse complement strand
ATCTTCCATTTCATTAAAAGTAAAATTTATTTAAGGCTAAAGTAATATTCAGATTCTTTCATATATTAGCTTTATGACCATTTTTTGTGATTGCAAAATCAGACGTACATCTTAAAGTATTCTTTTAGTAAGAAATAAAATCAATCCACAACATCAGGCTGAAAAAACTTGACATTTGCTCTAAGTTCAGTTCTGGTATTAATTATAAATAAGAATTAGAATTTATTTCATAGCAGAGCTGACAAAGAAATAAAAAGTAACAAAAAAAAGATACACAGGTAGCAGAATATTTATTGAATGCATGCATAAACATTGGATTTTATTATGCTTTTAAATGCCGTAGCAAATCATCCCTACAGCCTTAAATTTATGCACTTAAGGTTACGGAGTTTTAATCGCCAGCAATGCGTAACAAGTCTAGTATTAGGGGTCAAAATTTTGAAAGACATGATTTTTCTTTACATCGGCTTTTAGTTATAAATTTCGATTCAGTCATCGACCGACAGCCGATAAATTACCTAGTAAAAAATCGTTGCATGATATGCTTTAAGCGTGCTTGTGAACTTTAAAATTTATGTAAGAAATTAATTTTGTCAAATAGATCATTGTCAAATATAGAACAGTCAAATCACCGTACATCGCCATTAGAAATCAGTAAAGACGCTTTCAAAGAAATGGGCTATCGTTTAATTGATACGGTTGCTGAGTTTTATGAAACTATTAAAGAAAAGCCTGTTACTACAGGAGAAAAGCCTAAGCAAATAGATACCATATTAGGTAATGCTTCGTTGCCTGAAAATGGAACTTCCATTCCGGAATTATTTTCCAAGACGTCTGATTTGTTATTGAATCATTCATTGCTTAAAGGTCATCCAAAATTCTTCTGGTATATAACATCTTCTCCAACCCAAATAGGAGCATTAGCCGATTTGTTAGCTGCTGCTGTTAACCCCAATGTGGGTGCAAATATTTTAAGTCCAATGGCTACCGCTATTGAAAAGCAGACTGTGAAATGGCTGGCAGAATTTATTGGCGTTTCCCTACCTATGGAGGAATATTAGTAAGTGGTGGAAATATGGCAAATCTCACAGCTTTCTTAGCAGCAAGAACAGCCAAAGCGCCAAAAAGCCTAAAGGAAGATGGCTTAGCATGTTTAATAAATGAAATGGTTTCTTATTGCTCAAAAGCAACCCATACATGTGTTGAAAAGGCTACCATTTTATTTGGACACGGTTTAAAAGCAATCCGATTGATACCTACCGATTCAAAAAATAAAATGAACACGGAAATTTTATCACAAACAATTGTTGATGATTTAAAGAATGGTAAAAAACCTTTTCTGGTAATTGGAAATGCCGGAGATGTAAGCGCTGGTGCTGTAGATGACTTTTCTGCTATAGCTGCTATTTGCAAGCTGCATGATTTGTGGTTTCACATTGATGGGGCTTATGGAATTCCTGCTGACGTAATTCCAAAATACAAAATTTATTTTACGGATTAGAGGAGGCTGATTCGATTGCTTTGGACCCACACAAATGGCTTTACGCACCGCTGGAAGCAGGCTGCATTCTGGTAAAAAACCCTCAACACCTTATTGACACTTACAGCTCCCATCCCGTTTATTATAACTTTAGTAAACTCGATGACGAATCCGAAGTAAATTTTTATGAATATCGTTTTCAAAATTCAAGAGGATTTAGAGCATTAAAAGTCTGGATGGCATTGCAGCAGATAGGAAAGAACGGGTACATACAAATAATTGGAGAAGATATAGCACTGTCCCAACTCTTATTCGAAGAAGCAAAAAAACATACAGAGCTTGAAGCAGTAACTCAAAACCTGAGCATCACAACTTTAAGATATGTTCCCGCAGGCTATGCAGAAAGCGAAACACAGGACAAAACTTATTTAAATACATTGAATCAGAAATTATTGAATGATTTGCAGCAGGGAAGCGAAGTATTTTTATCAAATGCTGTTGTTGGAAATAAATATTGTTTAAGATGTTGCATCGTAAATTTTAGAACAACAAAGAAAGATATTTTAGAAATTGTTGACATAATAGTTTGTCAAGGGAAAAAAGTGCAAGAAATACTTCAGATAAAATGACAACGCTGATAAAAAACTTCCGTACCGTAATCACGCTAAATTTTTTGTTGCAACAATAGCTCGGATGACTAATAAATGTATTTTCAACTATTATGCTACAGCAAACATCTTGCACTGCAAAATTTTTTTATTTGCTTGATATTGTTAATATCAAAAAACAATTCAGTTATAAAATTTTTGTGTAGTCGTTGTATAGAAGTGTGGAAAATCCACGTAAGTTGACCCCCTTGCGTCAAATGAAACTGATTCCCTGCGGACATTTCAGATTGACCCCTGATTCCGGCACAAATTGACCCTCTAAAATAGTAGAAAAAAGAACAGTTTTTTTAGGATAAATATCGGTTGTTTTAATCACAACCAGCCGGTAAAAATATGTTTAACAAACCAATTGAGATGTTTAAGATTAGACAGGTATTACGTCTTTATGCAGATGGAAGTGGCAGTAAATTTATCAATAAAGCAACCGGTGTTTCCCGCAACACCATCAAGAAGTACCTTTTGTTCTTTGTTCAGTTGCAACTTACCATTGAACGAGTAGAAGCCATGAGCGATAAACAAATGGCTAAAGTATTTTTAATAGAGACGCCAAAACAGGAATGCAGCCGTACAGCGGAACTGGAATTAATGCTTGCTGATTTTGCCAGCAGATTGAAAAAGCGTGTTGTAAAATAGGTAAACGTTTCCCTTTGCAATCCATCAAGCATTTCATCATCTGATTTTTTGGATTTAATTGATCTGGTTCGTTTGATTTCGTTAGTTGTAATTGCAAGTTACTCGTTGTGGTAAGATTCAAACAAACACCAAATCTTTTACTCCTACAACTGTTAAGTTAGCCTCATTTACACTTTCATTAATCTGTAATAATTTTATCCGCTTCTTCTTTATCATTCTCAAATATTTTGAGCTCTATACCGCCTAGAGGGTTAAGTCCAATTGGATTTTCATTTTCGAAAAATGAATTTATTCCGCGGGCCTTTAGTTTATCCTGTGCTATTGTTGCTTGCGCTATTTCATTAAATGTTTGAAGCACTATTATTTTTTCCTGTGTCATAAAAATATTTTTTTTATTTTAAAGATGATTACTTATTTGTTACATTTTTTTCCATAGACTCATCATATTCACCTCTTCTTGCTGCATCATCACATTTAGCCCGATGATACAATGCCTGCTGTGCGGCCTGTTTATTATTTTTATCTCCACCCCATATACTCATAGACGGTTGCTGAATGGCACGGGCAAATGAAA
Source organism: Ferruginibacter sp. (assembly GCA_031364205.1). Classification (GTDB taxonomy): domain Bacteria; phylum Bacteroidota; class Bacteroidia; order Chitinophagales; family Chitinophagaceae; genus Ferruginibacter. Next base: position 17,770 of record JANLVW010000676.1, on the reverse strand, counting down.
ATGTTATCGGCCAGGGTAATTTTGCTCGGTGCCGTACATGGATTGCATTTAAATGTGCAGATGCCAACTCGCCGGATTGGCCGCCGGATAAAAAAGCAATGCCTCCAACTGCAGCAGGTACTGATTGAAGCAGGCATTGTACAGTACTATTTGCAACTTCATCTATCGTTGCCTGCTCAGTACATTGCAATCCTGGAATTATCATGTTGGGTTTTAAAATCATTCCTTCTAACAGTACACGTTGTTGATAAAGCTGATTAAAGACTATTCTCAATACTTTTTCCGTAACGTCAAAACATTGTTGCAAATCATGGTTTCCTTCCATTAATACTTCCGGTTCTACAATCGGTACCATTCCTGCTTCCTGGCACAGAGCTGCATATCGGGCTAAGGTATTTGCATTCGCATCAATACAAATAGTAGTTGGAATACGGTTACCAATAGCAATTACTGCACGCCACTTTGCAAACCGGGCTCCCATTTTATAATATTCTATTAACCGTTCCCGCAATCCATCCAGACCCTCTGTTATTTTTTCGCCGGGAAAACCAGCCATGGCTTTTGCACCGGTATCTACTTTAATACCCGGAATGATGCCATCGTTAATTAAAGAACTGATGATAAGCGTGCCATCTTTTTGTTGTTGATGTATTGTTTCATCATACAATATTGCCCCACTGATATATTTGCCCAAACCTGGCGTTGTGGCTATCAGTTCACGCCAGTCACGGCGTGCAATTTCAGTTTGCGGAATACCCAGCGCAGCAAAACGTTTATTGCAGGTGGCATTGCTTTCATCCATTGCCAGCAGGCCTTTATCTCCAACCATCATAGACTTTGTAATATTGATGATTTCAGTCTTGTTCATTTTTTATACCAGTTTTTTATCGAATGATAACAAGTGATAAAGATGTTTATTGATAATGACAGTGGGCAACGATAAAGCTGATTTCATTAAAAAATATTTTTGTTCAATTAGCTTTTTGGCTAATTTCTGCATCGGATACTTTCTCAAGTCGGCGTTTAAATCTCTCATCTCCTTTAAAATCCGCATTAAGGAATATCTGAACCAATTCCCAGGCTAATGAAGTCCCTGTTACTCTTCCACCTAAACACATCACATTCATATTATCGTCTTCCACTCCCTGGTGTGCAGAGAAAGATTCTGTAATCAATGCTGCTCTTATTCCTTGTATTTTATTGGCAGCTACAGAGGCTCCAACTCCGCTTCCACAAATAGCTATACCCCGGAGAATTTCATCTTTTGCTATTGCTCTTGCCATTGGTAATATATAATCAGGATAATCATCTCCTGTAACCAATTCATGTGCGCCGAAGTCAGTAGGAATATAACCTGCTTCCTTGAGTAAAGATGTCAATTGCATTTTTAAATCAAACCCACCATGGTCAGATGCTATACCCACTTTTATATTTTTTATATTCGATTCCATTTTATTCTTTTTTCCATTTCCAGTTAAGAATTTCCGGCATGTCTTTACCATGTTGGTTTACGTAAATTTTATGCTCTACCAATTTGTCTTTTAATTGTTGCTTTAGGTAAGCACCTTTACTGCCTAAATCCGGCAACCGGTCTATTACATCAATCACCAAATTAAAGCGGTCAATTTCATTTTGTACCCTTAAATCAAATGGTGTGGTAATAGTACCTTCTTCTTTATAACCTCTTACATGAAGATTGCGATTTGTACGCCTATAGGTAAGGCGATGAACCAACCATGGATAACCGTGAAAATTAAAAATAATGTGTTTGTCTTTGGTGAAGATGGATTCATAATCCTGGTCGCTTAATCCATGTGGATGTTCGGAGGCGGATTGTAATTTCATCAGATCAACTACATTCACCACCCGTATTTTCACTTCAGGCAAATGCTCCCGCAAAATAGAAACAGCAGCCAATAATTCAAGTGTTGGTGTGTCTCCAGAGCAAGCCATAACCACATCCGGTTCTGAACCCTGGTCATTACTTGCCCATTGCCAGATACCAATCCCTTCTGTACAATGAATTATTGCAGCTTCTATACTGAGCCACTGTGGCAGCGGATGCTTACCTGCAACAACAACATTTACGTAATGCCTGGTCCTCAAACAATGATCAAAAACGGATAACAGGCAATTAGCATCCGGCGGCAAATAAACTCTTACCACATCTGCTTTTTTATTAATTACGTGATCAAGAAAGCCGGGGTCCTGGTGTGTAAAGCCGTTGTGATCCTGTTGCCAAACATGAGAAGCAAGTAAGTAGTTAAGTGAGGCAATAGGCCTGCGCCAAGGTAATTCAGCAGTAACCTTTAACCATTTGGCATGCTGACTGAACATGGAATCAACAATACGGATAAATGCCTCATAGCTGTTAAAGAAACCATGTCTTCCTGTAAGCAAATAACCTTCCAGCCAGCCCTGGCATTGGTGTTCACTCAACTGCGCATCCATTACCTGTCCTTCAGTAGCCAGAAATTCATCGTTCGTTTCTTCCCTTGCTTCCCACTGCCGGTTGGTGACTTCAAAAATTGCTCCCAGTAAATTTGAAATGGTTTCATCCGGGCCGAATACACGAAAATTATGGTCGTGTTCATTTAGCCTGGCTACATCACGGATAAACTTGCCCAGTACCATGGTATCCTGTCCCATTACTGCCCCTGGAGATGTTACTTTTATGGCATGGGTTCTAAAGTCGGGCATGTGCAGGTTATGCAATAATATACCACCATTGGCATGCGGATTGGCACCCATTCGCCGATTGCCTTGCGGTGCTAATTCAGCTAGTTCAGCCATCAGTTTTCCTTCATCATCAAATAGCTCTTCCGGCTTATAACTTTTCATCCATCTTTCCAATTGTTCTACATGTTGTGGATGTTCTGCATCAACCAAAATTGGTACCTGGTGAGCGTGGAAAGTTCCTTCATTAGGAACGCCATCTACTTGTTTAGGCCCTGTCCATCCTTTAGGTGATTTTAAAATAATCATTGGCCAACGTGGCCGTGTAGTGTCATTATTATCATGAGCGTTGCGCTTTATACGGTGTATTTCTTCAATAACTTTTTCCATGGTGGCTGCCATGAGCTGGTGCATAGTTTCAGGGTCATCTCCTTCTACAAAATAAGGTATCCATCCGCAACCTCTATAAAATTGTTCCAGCTCTTCATGCTCTATCCGTGCCATGATGGTTGGGTTACTAATTTTATAACCATTCAAATGCAGGATGGGCAAAACGGCTCCATCTGTAATTGGATTAAGAAACTTGTTGGAATGCCAGGCCGTTGCCAAAGGTCCTGTTTCCGCTTCGCCATCGCCAACAACACAGGTTACAATTAAACCGGGGTTATCAAAAGCGGCTCCAAAAGCATGACTGAGCGAATAGCCCAACTCACCGCCTTCGTGAATAGAGCCTGGTGTGGTAGGTGCCACATGACTGGAAATACCACCGGGAAAGGAGAATTGTTTAAACAGCTTCTTCAATCCCGCTTCATCTCGGGTGATGTGTGGATACACTTCACTCCAAGTGCCTTCCAGGTAAACATTTCCTACAATTGCCGGCCCGCCATGCCCCGGCCCTGCTATGTAAAACATATCGAGATCGTACTTTTTAATAACACGGTTTAGATGTACATAAATAAAATTTTGTCCGGGTGTAGTTCCCCAATGGCCAACTACCAATGGCTTTACATGCGCTAACGTAAGCGGTTCTTTTAACAGGGGATTATCATACAGATAAATTTGCCCGACGGATAAATAATTTGCAGCACGCCAGTATGCATTTATTTTTTGTAATAATTCCGGCCATAATGGTTCAGCTGTTTTGCTGATAATTTCTGCTTCCATAATTTTTTATTTAAAAATGATTTTGTTGTTTTTATTTATTTCACTTTAAGCATTCTTGCATTAATGGCAACAACGATGGTACTTACGGCCATTAAAGCAGCGCCTGCGGCAGGGCTTAATAAAATTCCCCAATGATATAATACACCTGCTGCTAATGGTAATGCCACCACATTGTAGCCGGTTGCCCATATTAAATTTTGTATCATTTTACGATGAGTGGCTTTACCAAATAAAATCAAACTCACAATATCTTTTGGATTGCTGTTTACCAAAACAATCCCTGCAGTTTCTGCGGCAATATCACTTCCACTGCCAACAGCTATTCCTATATCGGCCTGTGCCAATGCCGGAGCATCATTTACGCCATCGCCGGTCATAGCAACAAATTCACCGTTGTTTTGCAACTCTTTAATTTTTTCTAATTTTTGATCAGGCAATACTTCAGCAATAAAACTATCCATACCCATCAGCATTCAATAAACGATCACCTTCTGGCCGCAGTTCTGTTGCTTGATTTGATTTAATTTTCATTGTTTATTTTTTAATCAATCATAATTAAACAGTATGATCCGGATGTGTTTTTAATTTTCTTATGATAGCATCTGTTGCTGCATCTGCAGAAATTCCATAACCGTTTACTAATACGCCTTTAACGTTAAAATTAGAGGAGGATATGGCGTACAATACAGACTGGTCATCAGGGTTTGATGCACCTTCAAACCGATATACTTTGTCAATTTTAAAATCATTTGGTAATAATTCCGTATTTGTATGATGATAAAAAATACGTTCTCCCCTGACATTAAAGTCTAATGAGTAGCCTTCCTTTTTAAGGCCGTTAATTGTTTCTGATAAGGTACCGTAACTTTCCTTCATCATATGTTATACCTGAATGAGGCGTTAAAATTTTAAAAGTATGTTATGAATTATCGTTCTTCCGTATAATCAACATTTGGGCCTTCATTAGCAAGTGTTTTGCCTGATTTGGCTTTTACACTTTCCACTGCACTGCTTATAATGCCAGTATCTTTTATACCGGTTGAGCCTTTCTTAAATTTATTTACTGGGTTGCTACCCGGACCAGTTTTTATTTCTTTTGAGGCCGGTGTCTTTTTTTCATTTTTCATTTTTCAAATTTTTATTTGTTAAAAAATATGTAGTCTAAGTGTTAGTATGAACATGCTGTTCAGGCAGGTTGTTTTATTAAAATCTTATTTTTTCTTTTTTACTTCTGAAAATTTAAAAGTGATGTTATGACAATTCCTTTTACCCAAGTTCCTTAATAGAATAATGGCCTGCACGGCTAAGTTGCGCTTGCAATTCTTTTATGTCAATTGGCCTGCTCATAGTAAGAGCTGCACTTTGCGAATTCAGGTTTACATCTGCTTCTGTAACATCCGGCAGCTGCAGCAAAGCATTCTTAACACTACTGACACAGCCGCCACAGCTCATTCCTTTTATTTCGTATTCTTTTTTCATATCCTGTATATTTATTGTTAATTAATAGGTTAGTCCTTTAATTGGAATAGGGAAAATAAAATCCAACAATACACTGTGATGTGACTGTGATACGTGGTCTTTAAATGAATTCATGCTGCGGTGAAAAACTCTGATACGCTCTTGCCCCAGCTTTAATACAATTGTTTCCAGCTTTAATAATTCTTTTTTTAAAGCTGCTTCTCTTGCGGCTTTTTCTTTTGGCAACTCCTTATCCAATTGAAGAATATTTTTCTCAAATACCCAATCAGCTTCTTTAAAAAACTCAGTAAGCAGCGGATCGCTGGAATAAGTTTTAATATGTGAGAATTTAATGGCCGACTGTTTTTCTGAAACATCTAACTTATTGTCGCTATTAGCTGCAAGCAACGATATAAATGCAGGGAATTGAAGGAGTGCTTCATTTTCTGATTCAGTAAGTTCTTTAAACGGCTTCATGTCTAAATTGAATTAATATTATTGTTTTTAAGTGGTTTATGTTTACCGATCATCTTTTAATGATCCTGCTTATTGCTTTCATTACTAAGCTGTCTAATTTTTCAACAAATGCTTTGTGAATGTTCCCGTTTTTATTTACATTTAATTAAATCGTTGTACTCATTTATTTACTTTTTTTGTCTAAACCGGAACAAAATAAATAGTATTACAAACAAAACGCTAAGCAGGAATATCCACCAGCCCATGTGCATTCCTCCAAAATAATAATTATCATTGCTGTGCATCATATTTTAACTTATTAATTTTCTTTTATAAATTTTTAATCGCCCTATTTATGGTGCATTCCGCCCGTGTTATTCATCATGTTATTACCCTTTATATGTTGCATCATATCCATCATTTGCCGGTTCCCCATCATAGTCTTCACCATTGCATACACCATTCTGGTATCCCCTTTGGCTGTTTGCATCATAGCATACATCATGTTCTGCATCATACCTGGATTACCCTTAAGCGTTTTCATCATTGAACTTTCATTTCCCATCATCATTTGATGCTCCTGCATCATCATACCATACTTGCTATTGATCATTGTACCTATCATTTCCTGAGACATCAGACCATCATTTGCAATTGTCTGCATAATTCACATCCTATTTACTTTATTTGAGAGGTCGTTTGATTATCCTGATATAGACTTGCACGATGCAAATAGTGTTAAAAAAAAGATTGACACCGTAATTGTTTGTAATGTTTTTATAATTTTTCGGTTTAGTTTAATTTGTTTTTAATAGCTCTAAAAGGTACAAGCTTTAATAGCTTCTATTGTTACACAATTCTTTATATTCCTTACATGATTCACACATTTTTTATTATTAATTTTTGTTCTTATAATTTTTAATTCTGTTATTTATTCAAAAGCTCATCAACCAATCTCCTTATCATAATTTCTTCATTAGTTTTAATAACACGAACAATTACCCTGCTTTTATCGGTAGAAATAATTGCTTCATTATTCATGTTTTTTATTTCACATAATTCTATTCCCAAAAACTCAAGTCCGTCACATATTTTGCTGCGAACTTCAGGAGAATGTTCGCCAATACCGCCTGAAAACACCAGCGTGTCCAATCAACACAACACTGCAGCATAGGAACCAATCCATTTTTTGTTTGATAGCAAAACAACTCAACATCATCAGCAGCCCGGCTGTCTTTGTCTTCCATGTAATAAAGGCCTGCATGTCAGCCCCGGTTTCTGAAATACCCAGTAGGCCTTCATGGTTAATAAAATGATTAAACTGTTTCGGATTTAATTTTTCAAACTGGATTAAGTACTATGCAACTCCCGGATCAAGATCCCCACAGCGAGTGCCCATGGGCAAACCTGATACCGGTGTCAAACCTATTGATGTGTCTATACTTTTACCCTCTTTTACCGCTTCAAGGCTAACACCGGTGCCAAGATGTGCCAATATTATTTTGCCCGTGCTATTTCTTCCCCTGCAACGTTTTTAGTTCCTGCAACAGATAAGCGTACGATAATCCGTGAAAACCCTACCGGTAAATTCCTTTATCATAATATCGACGGGGGATGGCTAACATTTTTGCAACTGTCGGTATGCTGGTATGAAAGCATGTATCAAAACAGGCTACCTGTTGCAGCAAAGGGTAGCGCATGCTGAAAATTTCTATCAGTTTAATTTCTTCAGGCAAATGCTCAGGATCATAAAGACTGATCGTTTTTAAATACTCTAATAATTCAGGTGAGATTATTTCAGGCTTCTTGTGTTGCATGCCATGTACCATTCGGTGGCCAATGGCAGTGATTGAATTGAAGCCTGGCTCTTTTTCAAGCCAGTTAATTAAGTTTTCTGCAGCTTCGTTATGAGTGACTGCATTGAAGTTGATACAAGTCTTTTGTTCAGTTCCGAAATTGTGAACAGTAAGTATCGCTTTTGCAGAGCCAATGTTTTCTACCTGTCCGGTAAATATTTCCTCAAGCGGATTTTGAATTTTATATAATGAGAATTTGATGCTGGAAGAACCTCCGTTAATGGTTAATATGTTTTCATTTTTACGCATCAATCAGTTTCATTTGATCAGTTTGAAAATCTAATGCTGCCAATGTTTTGCAAGTTGATAAAGTATCGGTGTGCAGTATACTTTTAATCCCTATTCCTGTGGCTATGTCTGTGAACATTTGTACGTCATCAATGTAGATGACCTCGTAAGGTGCAACTTTTGCCATATCAAGCGCCATTTTATAAATGGCTTTATCAGGTTTTCTTACCTTAACATAGAAAGATGATATAAAAACGTCAATGAAACTGTTCAATCCAAAAGTATGTATTCTGTACTCATTCAATTCTCTTGCTTCATTGCTTACGCAACTATTTTTAAACTGTATTGTGCTTTCAATTTTTTTATAAATGCTATCATCTCCAAATCAGGCGTACTTAAACCGAACATAATATTCCGGAATTCTTTATAACAGAAATTCCGGTGTTTATAGAACACAACCCTTTCAAGATATTCTTTCAGTGTTATCTTTCCTTCTTCATAAGTAACAAACATAATGCTATGCCGCTTCTTCCATTTCGGTTTTATCAAGCTTAAATTTTTCAGCTGCAAGATGCCTAAACTTATTGCCCATCCGTTGCTTAGCAGAACTTAGCCAATATCAAGAAACAGGGTTGTTATTTTATTTCCCATAAATAATTTTAATTTGATTCCTGTTTCAATGCTTCAAAACCTGCTACTACATCAAACAATTCTTCATCAATTGAACTTTGCCGCAGGCGATGAAAAGTATTGTTCAGGTCTTCCAGTAAGTCATCAATATTTTTTTCTGCCCGCTGCATCGCATTCAGTCTACTGGCGTTTTCACTCGCCAGCGATTCGGCACAGGCTTTAAATAACGATACAAAAAGATATTCACTGATGAGTGCCAACAATGTTGTTTGCGCAATACCTGCAACCTGTGGTATTTTATTTGAAGACCATTTCGTTTCTATAAATTCCTTTTGCCATGTTTCATCTAAGGGTAGAAGGCTTTGCATTACAGGAATGTAACCGCCACCTTCCTTTGGCTGGTTGTGAAAAATATATAGTGTTTCCACTCCATGCGCTTCCATGCTTTGCTGTGCTTTTATCAAAACATCGCCAACCAAAGATGTAATGGCATTCACCTCATTTGGTACTGCAAAAATTTTAGTTGTATACAACCCTACATCTTTCAGCAGTAACTGAATTCTTTCTCCCACAGCCCATATTTCTTTTTTGCCCGGTAGGGGTTTTAATGACTGTGAAACAAAGTCTGTTAAGGAATCATTGAATCGTCCCACCAGTCCCTGATCAGAGCCGAAGACAATCACGCCGGTTAAACTGTTTGTGGTTTTTGATGGTACGACGTCTTTTTTATTCTTTATTTTTTCTGATTTAAAATATACCGTAAGCCCTAATGATACTGTACGATAATAATCTGCTAAGGCCTCAACTGATTTTTCATACTGACCGATATTAGAAGCTGCCACAGCCTTCATCGTTTTTACCACTGAGTCGATGTCTGATGCATTTTCTATTTTTGTCCTTAAGCTTTCTAATGTATCCATAACATTTTAACTTGAGTCAATATTTCACATTTTTAAACTATTGTTTATGGGAAATAAATCTTCCGTAATAATTTTGAAGATTACTTTCATGCGATTCACTTAACTCCTGGTCAGGCTGATATTCGGGGCTATGTTTTACCTGCTCCTCAGAAGCATTAACAATTACAGTAGATTTTTCCCAGTTTACTTCCTTTATCCATTTTGGCGAGATGATTACTTTTTTACCGGGAAACCAGTTACCGGTATCTACTAGCATAAAGTCAATTTTCCAATTACTGTCATTGATTATGAAATCTTCCACATCACCTATTTCGCCATTGGTGGCTTTAATATGATAACCCTTTACTTTATCTGTACTTCTTAAATGTATATCACCATCTTCTTCTGTATCTTTTTTTGTATCGGCATATATAGAAATTGGATAAGACATCGCCATGCCTAAACTTCCCATACCTCCGCCCCAATAGTAGGTACCCCAAGGATAATGCGAATACAATGCCATCTCATGCTGACGTGAAACTGGCTTATCTGTATCAATTAAAGGGCTGTTTTTTATGTGTTGCATAGTAAGATTAACCTGAAAAATTTTCTGCTCAAATTCAGTTGTAAGAATAGATTCGGGGGAAATCAATACTTTACGACTAAATAACCCGCTTCCTGTTTCAACAATGATATACCTGATGGTCCAGCTTTCATCATCAAAGTAAAATTCTTTTACTTTTCCTATTTCACCATCTATACCTGATATGGCAAAACCAATTAAACTTTAAATTCGACGTTTCATATTGTTTATTTTAAAGTGGGTAATATATTTTTAGCATTCCTAAAACTTAATTCCAGCTTTTATTTTGTTCAGTTGCATTAGGGAACAGCTTTATCTTTTCCTTCATCTTTCTTATCCCGAAAAGGCAGTAAAGCATCTGCAGCCAATTTTAAAATAGCGGCTTTGTCTTCGTCACTCAACTTCTTATCTGACAATAAACGTTTTTGCAAATCATCATTTAATGTGCTGGAGGTTTGCAACAACGCAGCTTCGGCATCCCTCATTTTATCTATAGCAATTGTGTTGAATAAATTACCAGTTAGGGCTATTAATTCTACCAATTGCTGAATAACAGATAAGGGATGAAGTTCATCTTGCTTGAGCCAGTTGCGTATTCGTTTGCCATGTGCAATGGTAGTACTTGTATGCTCATCAAGCCTAGTACCAAACCTTGCATAATTTTCCAATTCTTCAAATTGTGCATATGCCAGTTTTAGGTCACCCGTTACCGATCTAAAAGCCGGCAACTGTGCTTTGCCCCCAACACGTGAAACAGATTTGCCAACATCAACCGCAGGTAAAATACCCAACTCAAATAATTTGGGCGATAAATAAATTTGTCCATCAGTTATTGAAATAAGATTGGTAGGGATATATGCGGAAATATTTTGTGCCTCTGTTTCTATAATAGGCAAAGCCGTTAGTGAACCGCCTTTGAGCTCATCACTTAAATGCGTCGATCTTTCTAATAGTCTTGAATGAATGTAAAATATATCGCCGGGAAAAGCTTCCCTTCCGGGTGGACGACGCAGCAACAAAGACAATTCACGATAGGCCCTTGCATGGTGTGTAAGATCATCATAAACGATCAGTACATCCCGCCCCTGTTCCATAAAATATTCGGCAATACTGGTAGCGGCGTATGGTGCTATATATTTTAACCCGGGAGAATTATTTCCTTCCGTTACAACAACAACAGTATATTCCATTGCTCCTTTTTCTTTGAGTGTTGCTACTACTTTTGCAATGGAAGATGCACGCTGCCCGATGGCGCAATAAATACAAATAACATTCTTATCGTTTTGATTTACGATGCTGTCAATTGCAATGGCTGACTTACCTGTTTGCCTGTCGCCAAGGATTAATTCACGTTGTCCACGGCCTATTGGTATCAATGCATCTATTACTTTCAATCCCGTTTGCATAGGGACTGTAACAGCTTTGCGATCCATTATGGCCGGGGCAGGGCGCTCAATCGGGTAGCGCTGTTTTGTATTTATCGGGCCTTTGCCATCAACAGGGTTACCTAATGGATTGATGACTCTCCCGATCAAATCATCACCAACTGGAACATCCATCACACGGCCTGTTCGCACCACTTCGTCTCCGGCGTTCAGTAAAGATTCTTCACCCAACAGTATGGCACCGATTTCATCTTCATCAATATTATAAGCAATGCCTGATAAACCATTTGGAAATTGTAACAGTTCTTCAAAGCCAACATTGGGCAAACCCGAAATTTTTATAACGCCAGCTGATACACTTGTTACATAACCCACTTCACGTGGATTGAAAGGAAAAATATATTTCTCTTTTGCCTTTATAATCTGGTGAAGGCTTTTTTCAATAATGCTATTTGATTCATCTGTTACCATTTCATTTCTTTTCATGTGCCGTTTCGTGAACAGGCTCCTTCTTTTTTTTCGTTGGGTTGTTAGGTTCCGGTAAATCCTTTACTTCGTCTTTCAATGTGTTCAAAATATTGTTTTGCAGGGAGTCCAGATAAGCTGAAATACTCCACGATAGTTTATATCCATTTTCACTTAATTCAATCCCACTAATTATTTCGGGCACCGTCTTAAATTCAAATTCAGTTTCCTTGCCCAATAATTTATCTACAGCTTTTTTAATTTCCGTTTGTTGTTTTTTTGGTAATTCAAAAGCACTTTGTATCAATACCGGTTTCAAACCTGCGGCAAAAGAATTTTTAAATTCTTTTGCTTCTTCGTCTTTCAATTGCTCCAAACGACTGATAAAAAGTTTTGTCGTTTGTTCTTCCAAATCAACGGAAGCCATGTCTGTTAATGCTTTTCTCGAAATATCAAAAACTTGCTTTTGTATTTTTTGTACCAGGTTCTTTTTTATATTCTCCTGCATATCTGTAAACGCCTTCTGTTGTTTGGCATGTAAAGCATCAGCCTCTTTTTGTGCGATGTCCATCAGCTTATCTTTTTGCACTTTGGTATCAGCAATTGCTTTATCCATCAACGCCTGCTTTTGTGCATCAAACTGTTTATTTTTTTCAGTAAAATCATCCTGTTCCTTTTTGGCTTCCTGTTTTTTATTTTTAGCATCGTCTAACCGTGCTACAATTTTTTTTTCTCTTGCATCAATGGCATCCAAGACTGGCTTATATAAAAACTTCTTTAACAACCACACCAAAATGAGGAAGTTAATGACCTGAGCTATTACTGTGAACCAATTGATTTTCATTTTCTTTATTTTGCAATGATGTGGTTCCAAAAGGGGTTGGCAAATATGAGAATCATAGATACTACAAAACAATAAATGGCGGTAGATTCTATCATTGCCAGACCAACAAATAATGTTCTCGTTATGGTCGATGATGCATCGGGCTGCTGTGCCAATGAGTTTAATGCCGAAGCCACTGCTTTGCCTTCGCTGATAGCCGGAAACATAGTGCCAATGCCTGTTGTAAACCCGGCAGTAATGATTGATACAATGGCGATGGTTGTTGTACTATCCATGATAATGCTTTTTATTTTTTATTAATTAATTTAGGTTGCTTTGAGGTTTTTGACTTTATTGCTCCGGCTATATATACCGTTGCTAAAATGCTGAAAATATAAGCCTGTACCATGCCTGTCAGTAATCCCAATACATTCATAATGACAGGAAATATAAAAGGAGAAATGCTTAACAGAATTGCTACAATCAATCCGCCACTCATCACATTGCCAAAGAGCCTTACAGCCAGAGCCAGTGTTCTGGTTACTTCTCCAATAAGATTAAAAGGCAGCATGATCCATGTTGGTTTTAAATAAGTTTTGAGGTAACCGCCGATACCTTCTTCTCTAATACCAAAAAATGGTACGGCAAGAAATACTGAAATTGCCAATGCCGTTGTAGTAGAAAGCGATGCTGTTGGTGGTTCGTAACCCGGCAGTATGATGAAGAGATTGGAGATGCCGATAAATAAAAACAATGTCCCGATGAAACCAATATATTTTTCTGGGTTGTTTAAACCGACTTCATTAATTTGTTTGTTGATGGTGGTCACAATCATTTCCACCAAGCATTGCCAACGGGAAATATGAATGCCCGTTTTTAATTTTCGGGTAATTAATTTTGCTGCAATAACAAATAGTAGCATAATTGCCCATGTAGTAACGATGGTAAGATTAATGGTTATAAAACCATTTTGCCAAAAGACAGTTTGATCCGGACTAAGTTTCATAAGTCACCTCCTTTTTTATGGATGACTGTTTTGTTTTTGTAAAATAAATGACTAAGAACCGTGCAATAATAAAACCAGCCAATGCCATCAATAACTTTTGCCAGCTGCCTTCAGCAATAAAATAAAATCCAAGCAACACAAGCGCTATCCTGAAAATAAAACTTACCAAAATAAACAATGCAGGTTTAGTAGAAGTAACTGCCTTTTTTACTGTAAGCCATAAGCCGCCAAAGAATATTATTCCCAAAGCAATACCAACTATAAAATTCAATATCATTATCAGTATTTCATTCATTGTCCGCCTCTTTATCTGTATGCATTTCTTTATCTTCTTTAGCCACCCAATACCATGCAATAACACTGCCTAATATTAATCCTGCAATCAGCAGTGTCAGCGTCCACGAAAAGGTTTGTGGATATCGTTTGTCCAACCAAAGCCCACTTAATGCCCCCAATAATGCAGGCACTACTACCGACCATCCGACCATACCCATCATGCCCAAACCCAACCACACATTATTGTTGGAATGAAGGGCTTTTAGTTTTCTTTTTTCCTTTTCCGCAATCTGTTTGCTGAATGAATTTGCTTTGCTTTTATCTGCATCCTGTTTCATTTTATTGGCGTTGAAATTTTTGCAGTTGCAGCATAAAACTACTTTCCATTTTTGCCATTATCTCACGGCTATTTTTTTCATTATCATCTAAGTCTATAAATTCTGTTTCAACCTGTTGGTGTAGGTCGCCAAGGTCTGAACCACTTATTGCATTGCGTACGGACACCATAACATTTTCGCCTTCTTTTACCATTACACCTTTGTCAACGGCTACATATTTAATACCCCCTGTTGTTGATTCATACATTAAGATTCCTGGAACCAATGCTGCCACACAATCCAACCGCTGCGGCAAAAAACCATACTCACCAGCGCTTGTTTCTGCAACAATCCTTTTTACATTTTGCACATCTGCAAATACTTTAAAAGGCAGTAAAATTTTCAGGTTCATTAGTTGCGTATCCATATTTTTTTATTTGGGCGTGCTGCACCAGACTTTATACTCACACATTTGCAGGCGCCGTATTTTTAGCAGCGCCGTTTTTATCTGTATTTGTTGCATCCTTTTTCTCTGTTGCTTTTTGTTGTGCTTCGTCAATAGAACCAATCATATAAAAAGCACTTTCCGGTAAATCTTTAAATTCATCTGCCAATATTCTTTCGCAGCCACTCAATGCATCTTCCAGACTTACTTCTTTTCCTTTGATGCCACTAAACTGCTCGGTAGCAAAAAATGGTTGTGTAAAAAATCTTTCCAATCGCCTTGAACGGTTTACTACGTTGCGGTCTGTTGTTGACAATTGCTCCAAACCGAGCATGGCAATAATATCTTTCAACTCTTTGTATTGAGCAAGTGTCTCTCTTATTTTTTGTGCCAAATTGTAATGCCTTTCGCCAATGATGCCGGGTGTACACATTTTTGAATTGGACTGCAATAAATCAATCGCCGGATACAATCCTTCACCGGCTTTTTTACGGGACAAAGTGATGGATGCAGAGAGATGTGAAAAAGTATGAACTGCTGCAGGGTCAGTTAAATCATCGGCTGGAACATACACTGCTTGTATTGATGTTATGGCTCCCGAATCGGTGTTGGCGATGCGTTCTTCCAGCTTCGATAATTCGGTACCCAAAGTGGGTTGATAACCCAGCCTTGAAGGCATCTGCCCCATCAATCCGCTAACCTCCATACCGGCCTGTATGAAACGAAAAATATTATCAATCAGCAACAGCACATCCCGGTGTTCATCGTCCCTAAAATATTCTGCCATTGTCAACGCAGCGTGGCCTACACGAAACCGTGCTCCCGGTGGTTCGTTCATTTGACCGAATACCATTACCATATCTTTCAGCAAGCCGGCATCTTTCATTTGCTGATACAGTTCCTGTCCCTCACGACAACGTTCACCTATCCCGCAGAACATACTCACGCCTTTGTTGTGGCCCACCATATTGTGGATCATCTCTGTAAGTAAAATCGTTTTTCCAACACCCGCACCGCCAAACAAACCTGCCTTACCACCCCGTTCTAATGGCATCAAAACATCGATAGCTTTAATGCCTGTAATAAATACTTCTGATTTTGTAGAACGTTTTGTAAGTGGTGGTGGTGCCTGGTGAATATTGCGTTGCTGCATTTCTTTTAAAGGCCCTCCCTTATCTATTGTATTGCCAAACACATCAAACATGCGCCCCAATATATTTTTACCAATGGGTACTGTCAATTCTTTACCGGCTGTTTTTACCTGCATGCCTCTTGCCAACCCTTGCGTTGGGTTTAACGAAATACCACGTACACGTTTATAATCCAGTTGGGTTAATACTTCAATGGACACGCTTTTATTGTTGCCGGTGTGCAATACCGTATAGACAGCCGGCAAATCATTTTCAAACTCCACATCTACCACACTTCCTCTAACAGAAATTATTTTTCCATAGCTGTTGTTTGTTTTTGTATCTGCAGAATTTGTTTTCATTTTTTTAGCTGCTACTGTATCATTAAAAAAGTTTCTTTTTAATGTTTTCTTCTGTTGGCAAGTAAACCAATTTATTATCGCCGTTCAATATTTCTTTGTCCTTATTATAATATTCTACTTGATTAAGTAAATGTGTTATAGTAGCTATACGGGCTGCCTTTTTATCGTTTGCATTCACAACAAACCAAGGCGACTTTTCATAATTTGTTTTTAGTAACATTTTATTTCGTGCATCAGAATAGTCTTGCCAGTGTCGTTGTGCTTGCTTATCAATAGGGCTTATTTTCCATTGCTTCAACGGGTTTTCTCTGCGATCTTCGAGTCTTTCCTGTTGTTCTTTTTTATCAATATCCAGATAATATTTTAAAACAATAAAACCGGCGTTTACCAGCATTTCTTCAAACAATTCTACTTGTTTAAAAAATATTTTATATTCCTTTACCGTGCAAAATCCCATTACTTTTTCTACACCTGCACGGTTATACCAGCTTCGGTTAAAAATTACAAATTCGCCCGATGCGGGCAGATGCGTGGTATAGCGTTGAAAATACCATTCCAATGATTGCCTGTCAGATGGTTTGCCCAACGCAACTATTCTCGTTTCCCGTGGGCTAAGATGTTTGGTAATACTTTTAATAGTTCCGTC
The DNA here is from genome assembly GCA_031364205.1 of Ferruginibacter sp. Taxonomy (GTDB): domain Bacteria; phylum Bacteroidota; class Bacteroidia; order Chitinophagales; family Chitinophagaceae; genus Ferruginibacter. Next base: position 965 of record JANLVW010000676.1, on the reverse strand, counting down.
TTTTCCGGCCGCATCCCTGCCTTCCAATATTATCAGTAGCTTGAGGTTGGATGATATGATTTCCTTTTGCAGTTTTACAAGTTCAACATATAGCTCATGCAATTTTCTTTTCTTGTTTTTCATTTAACCTGTTTAGTTCGTCTATAACTCAAAAATATTTTGTGGAAATACAAAACTGTTTTCATTAAAAGGTGCGCATTCTTTTATGTATTCTTTAGAAACATCCAGTAAAACTTTAAAATTTGCCCACTCAATTTCTTTTACATGTCTCACAGGTATAATTACTTTGTGTCCGCCAATCCAGTTATGCGTATCAATCAACAGGTCAGTGATCTTCCATGTTTTAATATCTAAAATAAAATCTTTTACATGGCCAATATCGCCATCGGTTGCATGAATGTGGTAACCAGAAACCCTTTCGGAGCTACGTAAATGTGGGTCTTCATTAGCATGACTATCAACTGCGTCGTTTTCTTTAATTATTTCTTCCTCTACACCAGGGGGAAGATTCATTACGGCTGCCGAGCTTCCTGCATAAAAGGCATTACCACCATAACGTTCCCAGGCATAATGCCCATACATTTCAATTTCCTGCCGGTGAGATATGGGCTGATCGGTATCAATATCAGGACTGTTTTTTATTTGTTCTTTAGTAAGGTTAACAGGAAAGTTTTTATTTAACCAATCTGGCACCAACAATGCCTGTGGGGCAATGAGCACTTTTTTATTGGAGAACCAATTGCCGGTTTCAACAATGAGGTAACGGATATCCCAGGTTTCGTCGTCAAAATAAAATTCTTTTACTTCACCGATTTCGCCATCGGTTGCGGCCATTTTAAAACCGAGTAAATTGTGGATAGTGTGTTGCATATTTTTTCTTTTGAAAATAATTTGTGTAAAAGCATACGGTTAAAATTCATAAACATATCGCATAAAAATATTAGCAGTCATTATACAAAATGCCA
>JANLVW010000674.1:0-2760 GCA_031364205.1 Ferruginibacter sp. | reverse complement strand
TTTTATGATACTCGTAAAGATTTATGTAAATGAGTTTTCTGATCACCACGAATTGCATGAAACGACATTATCAGACGTTGATAAAAAGTTTTAAAATGCATTTTAAATAGAACGATCTTTAACAAATAAACATCAATTATTTTGTAGCCTGCAACCCACAATGTTGCAGCTTTTTTTTATTATTGTATTCGTATTATGAGTTTAGAAAAAGATATTAACCAGACCAAGTTTAGAACCGAGCACCAGAAGGTAATCATCAATCTTATTTACACCTATAACTGGATGAACGAAAGGCTAAAAAGCTTTTTTGAAAAAGAAGATATTACACCGCAGCAGTTTAATATTCTGCGCATTCTGCGGGGTGCAGCCATACCTATTTCAACATTGCAAATAAGGCAAAGAATGCTCGATAAAATGAGCGATACCAGCCGCATTGTTGACAGGTTAATCACCAAGGCGCTTGTAAAAAAAATGGTATGTCCCGGCGATAAAAGAATGGTAGATGTTACCATTACTGCTAAGGGGAAAAAACTGTTGGAAAAACTTGATGCTTTTGAACTTACTATGGATGCTATTGCCGGGTCTCTTACAGAAGCCGATGCAAAAAATGTAAACAAACTGCTGGATAAAATGAGGCTTGTTTCTTAAACATTTTATTTCCTATTTTACTGTTCTTAAAATGCTTTTCATGAAATTTTATCTTCTGCTATTCACTATTTTATTTGCATTAGGCTCAACCGCACAAATTGTTGCGAAGCCTGAGTTTAGGGCTGTCTGGGTTGCTACTGTAGATAATATTGACTGGCCCGATTCGCCAACAATTTATGCCCACCTACAAAAAGCTGCCTTTTTAAAACTCCTTAATATGCACCAGCGCAATGGTATGAATGCGGTAATTGTACAGATACGTCCTGCGGCAGATGCATTTTATCCATCACCTTTTGAGCCCTGGAGCCAATGGTTAACAGGCGTGCAGGGGCAGGCACCATTTCCGTACTACGATCCTCTGGAGTTTATGATAACGGAAACACATAAACGGGGCATGGAATTTCATGCATGGATGAACCCTTACCGTGCCGTTTTTAGCATAACAAATTCATCTATTACAGCAACACATATTACACGCCAACACCCGGAATGGTTTATTACCTATGGTGACAAAAAATATTTTGATCCCGGCAATAAAGATGTGCAGCGTTATGTAACAAATGTTGTTAAAGATGTGGTTAAACGGTATCAGGTAGATGCAGTACATTTTGATGATTATTTTTATCCTTACCGCATTGCCGGCAAAGAATTTCCTGACGATGCAAAGTATAGGCAATATGGTAATGGTATGAGCAAAGATACCTGGCGCCGCAGCAATACAGATTCTATAATTGTAATGCTTGGCAAAGCCATTAAGGAAACCAATAAAAAATGCAGGTTTGGCATAAGCCCGTTTGGTGTGTGGCGCAATGCATCTGTAGATTCTATGGGTAGTAATACAAAGGCCGCACAAACAAATTATGATGATTTATATGCAGATATTTTACTCTGGCTGCGCATGGGCTGGATAGATTATGTTACACCACAACTGTATTGGGAAATAGACCATAAACTTGCAGATTTTAATACACTTGCAGATTGGTGGGCGGCACACATCTACGGCAAAGATTGCTACATTGGCATTGGTTATTACCGTGCAAACAGCAATGCCGCATGGAAAGATAAAACCCAGTTGCCAAAACAAATACAAAAAATACGCAGCCTGCCCGCATTAAAAGGTATGGCATTTTACAGCAGCAAAGTTTTTGAAAAAAATCCTAATGGCTGGAACGATACATTGCGTTTAAATTATTTTAAAGACAAGTTGATGCGTTAGAAGCAGGAGCATTAGACCTTTCTTCAACTTCAGTATCGGGCTGTACGCTGTACCTGCGCTTTGCTGCGGTGCCGCTTCCATCCCGGCTATGCTCATCATTAAATCTATCTTCAGCATTTTTCAACATATATTATAAACGGTGTTGCTTCAATTATATTAGTTATTAATTTCGCCGCTAAATTGTTCAAAATAAGCCACATGCGAAAAATATTTTCTTTACTCTTTATATTAATTTCTTCAACCCAAATTTTTGCTCAAAATACCTTTAAGGCTATTTTAAAAAACGAAAAAAGCGGCGAAGTTTTAGTAGGCTTTTCTGTACATGTAAAAGGTAAATCAACCGGCAGTATCAGCGACAGTACAGGGTTTGTACAGCTAACAAATATTGCAGATGGCAAACAAACAATTGTTGTTAACGGCATCGGCTACACCGAAAAGGAAATAAAAATAATCTTCCTGCAAAATGAAACTGTAAATATTTTGATGGATGAATCAGCAGAAGATCTAGAAGAAATAAAAGTAGTCAGCTCTACCAGAAGCAGCCGAAATATTAAGGATATTCCAACACGTATAGAAGGAATACCTGCAGCCGACCTCGATGAAAAATCAGTAATGCAGCCAGGCAATATTAAAATGCTTGTATCAGAAATTGCAGGCGTGCAAACTCAGCAAACATCGCAGGTTTCAGGAGGTTCAAGCATACGCATACAGGGATTAGAAGGAAAATACACACAGCTATTGCAGGATGGGTTTCCACTGTATTCCGGCTTTGCAAGCGGGTTAAGTGTTTTACAAATACCGCCATTAAATTTAAAAAGAGTAGAAGTTATAAAAGGAGCAACCTCCACATTGTATGGTGGTGGCGCCATTGCGGGACTCATAAATCTTATAACAAA
>JANLVW010000650.1:0-1572 GCA_031364205.1 Ferruginibacter sp. | reverse complement strand
CAAACGGAAGGTATTTTATAAGCAAAGGAATTGATGATACTAAAGACCAGAGCTATGCTCTTTGGGGCTTACAACAGGATTTATTGAAACGAACTTTGCTGCCGTTGGGTACATATCATAAAACAGAAATAAGGCAAATGGCACACGACTTTGGTTATCCTGAACTGGCTAAGAAAAGCGAGAGTTACGAAATTTGTTTTGTGCCGGACAATGATTACCGTGGCTTTCTTAAACGCAAAGTTGAAGGCCTGGAAGAAAGAGTAAATGGCGGTGATTTTGTAGATGTAAATGGGAAGGTTTTAGGCAAACACAAAGGGTATCCATTTTATACTGTTGGGCAAAGAAAAGGATTGGATATTGCTCTTGGCAAACCTGCATTTGTAACTAAAATAATTCCTGAAACTAATACAGTGGTGTTAGGGGATGAAGAGGCTTTGAACCAAACAGAAATGACTGTACGAGGAATAAACTGGATGAAGTATGATGGAATAACTGAAGGGATGGAAGCAGTGACAAAAATCCGTTATAAAGACAAAGGAGCACTCAGTAATTTATATACTGCAGATAATGGAATAACAGTAAAATTTTATGAAAACGTAAAAGGCGTTGCACCCGGACAGAGTGCAGTTTTTTACGAAGGCAATGATTTGATTGGTGGCGGCGTTATACAAAGGGGGATTTGATAATGAAAATTATACATTGATCTAAATTCCATTTTATTAAATATTTGTATATTTATTTTATGAAGAAAATATTTTTATTATTGGCAATCGTAGTTTTTTTTGCAGCCTGCAAAAAAGAGTCGGTGCAGTTGCAGGTTACACCTATCAGTGACTTTGCACCGCTTGCCGCAGGAAAATATGTTACTTATAGCTTAGATTCATTAGTATACTTAAATTTTGGTGCTTCAGAGGCACACCATATTTACGAGGTAAAATATTTAATTGCAGATTCTTTTACAGATCTTCTGGGTCGCAAAGCTTTTAGAATTGTGCGCTACATAAGAACTTTACCAAACGGAATTTTCACACCCGATAATACATTTGTAGCGGTTAATACCGGAACAAATTTTGAGCTTACAGAAAATAATCTTCGTTATTTAAAACTTACACTACCTATAAAAAATGACAGAAAATGGAAAGGAAATTCTGCCATCGATGTTACATCCGTAGGATCTGATTTACAATATTTAGCAGATTGGGATTATACATACAGTGACGTTAATCAACCAAAGCAAATAGGAACTTTTAATTTAGCAAATACAATAACAGTGAAGGAAATCGATGAATCAGTTAATTTACCTGTAATACCTGCAGGCCAGCCTAACCAAACAAATATTGCCTCAAGAGATTACTCGCAGGAAATTTATGCGAAAGATGTTGGGCTTGTACAAAGAGATTTTATTCATTTTGAATACCAGCTTGCATTTCCCGGATATATTGGGTATGGTGTAAAAATGGTAATGGTAGATCATAATTAATTTAAAAGCCCTCATTTAAAATGAGGGCTTTTTTTATTTCTTTCTAAGAAAAGAAATTAAATCAGTGTTGGGAATGTTTGTTTCTCCAACCT
>JANLVW010000639.1:0-1605 GCA_031364205.1 Ferruginibacter sp. | reverse complement strand
TACCGTGAATATTTGAAAAATGTATATGGCATATTTAGCGTTCAAACTTTTGAGAATGGAGTGGAAAAAGAAATCAATCAGGGTATAACATTAGCTACACTTGCAAAAGAGTTTGGTGTAAAACATTTTTTGTATTCCTCTGTATTTGGTGCAAACTTAAATACCGGTGTTCCACACATGGAGAGCAAATTCAAAATTGAAAACCATGTCAAACAAATTGGGTTGCCTTTTACTATTATCAGACCAACTTCACTGTTCGAAAACTTTTTAATACCGCAAGTAAAAAAAGGAATATTAAAAGGAAAACTTGTGCAAGCAATTAATAGAAACACTGTATTACAATATATAGCAGCAGAAGATATTGGTAAAGCCGCAGTAAAGATATTTCAAGAAAGCGAAAGATATTTGGGTAAAACCATTCCGCTTGCTACAGAACAATTGAGCACTCAAGAAGTAGCTGATAAATTTTCTGAAGTGCTAAACAAAAAAATTGAATACAAGAAATTACCTGTGCTAATAACAAGATTATTTTTAGGAAAAAATTTATATAAAATGTTTAAATGGATGACTGAAATTAGTTCTTTCCAAAAAGAAGTCGTGGATTTAACAAACAAAGAATTTCCAAATCCGGTAAGTCTTAAAACTTGGATAGAGCGGAATTTTCAATCTTAATGATTTAAATAAAATATTATGCAACTAATAATTTATTGTCTTTACACATTTCTTGCTGCTTACAATGCAGGTAACATGATGAGCTTGCAAATACAACACTATGGCACTTATCATTTTGTTGGGAAAGACAATTTCAAAAGTTATATGAGTGCCAATAACAAAGCAGCTTTTATTCCGGCTGTCATACCCGGTTTTTTAATGCTTATTTTAAGTATCGTATTATTATTTTTCCGTCCTGCATTTATGACTACTTTAGAAACTACCTTGTCGTTAGCTTTAAACATTATAGCATTTATTTCAACATTCAAGTGGCAACGGAAACTTCAATCAGATATGGCAAACACAGGATATAACGAGACAAAAATTAAACTTCTTCTTTCAACGAATTGGATAAGGACAATTGCTTTTATTCTTCTTGGTACTTTGACAATTTAATTCTATTAATGGCAGTGCCAAAATAAGAAGCACATGCAGACAACAAGAGTATTGCCAATACTGGGGTTGGACGCTAGAGAAATCGGTAGCATGTCACTATTCAACTTTGTTACAGACGGAAGGAACTCTTTTTAACATCAGAATAAATTCTTAATCTTTAATGAATAATGCACTTCGGGTAGCAGGCGGACGTTTTTTAAATCTCACAGCATCGACAATACTTGTTCATTGATAGCAATGCGAAATTGATACACTTTAATTTATGGAAATATTATTTTCTAAAAAGATAAAATCAGACTTAATTAAACTTGGACTTTATCAAATCGTTGGCGGAGTGCTCGGAATTCTTATTATTATTTGGACCATTTTTAAAATTCCATTGTTCACAGAGTTAAGTGTGTTGGTATACTTTATAATGATCTTATTTTTTGCGTACTCTATTTTATGCGGAGTACTTTTTATGAAGACAAAGAACAATTCTTTATTACATTCTCTAAT
>JANLVW010000636.1:0-3563 GCA_031364205.1 Ferruginibacter sp. | reverse complement strand
GTAGCTGCAGCTATTTTGGTTATAGATATTGAAGAGGTGTTGCTTGCTAAAATACAATTTGCAGGTGCTGACTCATCTATTGCTCTAAATATTTTTAATTTTAATTCGATGTTTTCTGTGGCAGCTTCTACAACGAGCTGTGCATTTTTAACGCCAACTGCTAAATCAGTTTGCGTAGTGATATTATTAAGTGCACTTTTTTTATCTGCTTCAGTTATGGTGCCTTTGGTAATTTGTCTGTCGAAGTTTTTACCAACTGTTGCTAAAGCTTTTTCTAATTGAGCAGCACTGACATCTATTAAGGTTACCTTAAAACCCGCTTGTGCAAACACATGGGCTATGCCGTTTCCCATTTGTCCGGCGCCTATTACTGAAACGTTCTTAATATTCATAAAAATTTGTAATTTAATGTTGATATTATTTGCTCACAGATTTATCAGATTTTACTAATTTTTATTCTCCATAATTAAAGATGAAAAAAGGTAAAAAGATGAAATGTGGTTCCTTTTTTCCTTTCCCCAAAAAGAAAAAAACAACAAATAAGAATTGCCACCGAGGATGCACATAGCTGTATTTTATTCTGGTAAAAAAGCAATACTTTTTTACCAGACTAAAATACAATTTAAATTATTTGAATGCGTTTAAACCAGTAATATCCATACCGGTTATAAGCAAATGAATATCATGGGTGCCTTCGTAAGTGATTACACTTTCTAAATTCATTATGTGCCTCATAATTGGATACTCGCCTGTAATGCCCATGCCGCCTAACATCTGGCGAGCATCTCTACAGATATTGGTAGCAACTTCGCAGGCATTTCTTTTTGCCATACTAACCTGCGCCGGTGTTACTTTTCCTTCGTTCATTAAAGTACCTAATCTCCAGTTTAATAATTGAGCTTTTGTTATTTCAGTAACCATTTCGGCTAGCTTTTTTTGCTGTAATTGAAAGCCACCAATTGGTCTGCCAAACTGAACCCTTTCTTTGCTGTATTCTAATGCAATGTGGTAGCAATCCATTGCGGCACCAATTGCTCCCCAGGCAATGCCATAACGTGCTTTGGTTAGGCAACCCAAAGGACCTTTTAACCCTTTTACGTTTGGTAAAATATTTTCTTTTGGAACAATAACATTGTCAAAAACAAGTTCTCCTGTTGCACTTGCACGAAGGCTCCATTTGTTGTGTGTTGTTGGTGTACTAAAACCTTTCATTTGGCGCTCAACTATAATACCTCTAATATCTCCGGCATCATCTTTTGCCCACACAACAGCTATTTCAGAAAACGGCGCATTGCTGATCCACATTTTTGCACCGTTTAATGTTACTGTACTATCGCCGTTATCTTTAAAATTAGTCAGCATTCCTGCAGGGTCGCTACCATGGTTTGGTTCTGTTAAACCAAAGCAACCAAGCCATTCGCCACTTGCAAGTTTTGGTAAATATTTATTGCGCTGCGCTTCATTGCCGTACTGATAAATTGGAAACATAACCAAACTTCCCTGAACGCTTGCCGTACTGCGAACACCACTGTCTCCACGCTCTAATTCCTGCATCATTATGCCATAAGAAATATAATCAAGTCCGCCGCCACCATATTGCTCAGGTACAGTAGGGCCGAAGCAGCCAAGGTCTCCCAATTGCTTAATAATTTGGGTTGGAAATTCTGCACGCTGTGCATAATCTTCAATGATGGGAGAAATTTCTTTCTTTACATAACTGCGAACACTTTCTCTTATAAGTTTATGTTCTTCTGTTAATAAATCATCTACATTAAAATAATCGGGAGATTGAAAATTGTCAGTTTTTGCAGCCATTTATTTGTATTTTTCTTGTTGTATATCTAAACCTTTTACACAAAAAGTTTTGCGTCGTAAATATAGCAAGTAAAACTGTATGTGTATAACGGAATTGGGTATAAAAAGTGCAAATAATTATCCGTCTAAAGGCCGCTCGATAATGTTATTTAGTTTTAAAAAAAAGTTGTGAGGTTGGGCCTGTTGAAACCGATTTTTAGATTGTTTATGCATGACTGACTTTAACAAGCCGAGTCTGACAATTCTGAACCAAATAATATTGAGGCACACGATGTCAAAAGGAGGAGTGAACAAAATGCTAGAACTTAACTCGCAGTAGTGGATATTATGGGCAAAACTTAAACCGTTTTGCACTACTAATATTAAAGCCTAAAAATTATGCCCTTAGTTCAATTAACTTATTCTCGTAAGCATATTTAATAAGGCTAATTAAGCCGGAAGTTTGGGTTTTTCTATAAATATTTTTACGGTGAGTTTCTACTGTTCGTTCACTGATAAAGAGCTTTTCAGCGATTTGTTTATTGCAGTATTCTTTTTCAATTAATCTGATAATTTCTATTTCTCTTAATGTGAGGTGAATCTCATCCGATGATTTCTTTCTTTCTGAATCCTTTATCATTTCTTCCAAAACTTCTCCGCTGAAATAAACACCGCCATTTGCAATTTTTTCAAGTGCAGTAATAAGTTCCTGCTTACCAATATTTTTTAAAACATAACCGGAAATATCGCTGTCATCAATCATTTGATTTATTAAATCACCTTGTCCACTCATGGAGAGGGCAAGAATTTTTATGTGTGGAAAATTTATTTTAACCATTTTGGCGAGCTGTGCTCCATTCATTATCGGCATCATAATATCTGTAATTATGATATCTACTTTAGCAGACTTTAAGAGCTCTTCCATTTTTTCAGGATGATTGCTCTCTATATTAACAGTAAAGTTTGCTTGGCCCTGCAATAAAGACTTTAAGCCATCAATAACTATCTGGTGGTCATCTACAATGGCAAGGCAAATTTTTTGCTTCATACAACTTCTTCTTCTATAAATATATTGATATATATACTCAGATTAAATTAAAAGGTTATTGATATGAAGAAATTTTTATAGAATTATAATATTTTCAAAACATCTGACATTGTAAAAACCCCTTTTTTACCAAAAACAAATTCAGCTGCTGTAAGAGCGCCTGCTGCAAAACCTTTTCTACTGTGTGCAGTATGAATTATTTCAATGTCATCAATGTCAGAGCGGTATTTTACATGATGAGTTCCGGGTGCAGGATCAATTCTTTTACTTGTAATATTAATTTCTTTAGCAGTTGGAATAGAGTTTAATACCCAATTGCCTATATCGTCTCTTTTGTCTATTATTTGTTGTGCAAGACTAATGGCAGTTCCGCTCGGTGCATCTTTTTTTTGGGTATGGTGTATCTCTTCAATTGATACGGTATATTCTTTTTGATGGCTCATTAATTCAGCAAGTTTTTTGTTTAACTCAAAAAAAATATTTACACCAATACTGAAGTTGCTTGAGTATAAAAGTGTGCCGTTTTTATCTTTACAATATTTTATTATTTCTGCTTGTTTTGCCACCCATCCTGTTGAACCGCATACAACAGGTACACCGGCATCAATACAGGTTTTCATATTTTCAACAGCACTTTCAGGATTTGTAAATTCAATAGCTACATCACATTTTTGCAGATTGGCTTTATTTAAATCAGCAAGGTTTTTTTCGCTTATTTTCA
>JANLVW010000596.1:0-1245 GCA_031364205.1 Ferruginibacter sp. | reverse complement strand
TTTTATGTGCTTCTACTCTGCCGGGGTTCAAAATTCCTCTGCAGTCAAACACAAAACCACCGCCATTATCAGATACATTTTTTGGGTAACCACTTTTTAAAAAAGAAAAGCTTTTTATGTTTACAACCAGCGGCGTCTCTGCTGTAGCTTTTACAGGTTCAAAACGATTTATAATTTCCTCCTTTACAATTAGGGAAAGTATCCTGTCAAATTCAGGTACACTTATCCCCATTTTATTATGTAATAAAAAAGTATTTAAATTTTTTAAAGCTAATGGAATACTGGTTAAAAAATGTGCCTTTCTTTCAAACAAACCTCTAAAACCATAAGCACCTAAAACTTGCAGCAAACGTATAAGTACATAACCATTGTACTGGCTTACAAACCTTTGTCTATCTACGTTTGTATTCATTTCTACTTCAATGCAATCAATATAATATTGCAGCAACTCCTCCTTCCATTCATCAGATAAATCTGCTTTTGCCTGCCATAATAAAGATGCAACATCGTATTGCAAAGCCCCCTTCATTCCACCCTGGTAATCTATAAAATAGGGCTCCTCGTTTTTTATCATCACATTTCTGCTTTGAAAATCCCTAAACATAAAAAATTTATAGTCTGCATGGTTAAGGTAAGAACTGAGGGCTTCAAAATCATCACCAAGTTTTTCTTTGTCGTAAGGAATTTTTAAGGTATCTAAAAAGTAATATTTAAAATACAGCAAGTCACTTAAAATAGCCTGTTTACCAAATTCTTTGCTGGTAATGCACTCATTATAATTTAACCCTTCGTTGCCTTTTATTTGTAAAAACGCAAGTGCTTTCAATGTTTTTTTATATAACGACTTTGTGTTTTCTGTATAGCCATTTGTTTCGAGTATATCGAGCAAACAATCGGTACCCAAATCTTCCTGTATGTAAATAGTTCCTTCAATATTTGTAGCTTTTATTTGCGGAACAGGCGCATCAATATTTTTAAAGTGTTTTGAAAAATAAAGAAAGGTATTGTTTTCTTTTAAGTTGATGTTATATGTAGCAATATAGTTTTGCTGGTCCGTTTTTATTCTAAAATATATTCTGTCACCACCACTTTTGGGTAGTTTTTCTATGCTTATAATTTTAGCTGAATTAAATGTTGCAAATAAATTTTCTATTAAATTTTTCTCTGTTGTCATGTTTCGGTAATGATGAAACGTAAAAATAATAAAAATAATTTGAGCTTAATCTATCGCATTTCTATAAAATA
>JANLVW010000200.1:0-4798 GCA_031364205.1 Ferruginibacter sp. | reverse complement strand
ACCAAATTTTGTTGAACCATCAGCTCTGTAAGTGCCTGTCAATAAATATTTATCTTGGAAATTTAAACCTGCCCTTACAAAATAAGATTGTAATTCATTTTTAGGATCGTTGTATGAACCTATTTGCCTGTTGGTTGGATTAGAGAACTGTATGTAATCTTCATAATCTAAACCATAACTACCAAAACCTCCGGCAGACCCTGGTTGACCATATCCACCAACATCAAAACCTTTACTTTTAAATTTAATATATTCAAACCCTACAAGCCCATTTACACTTAAGTTGGTGGTAACTTGCTTATTATAGTTTAGTGTATGCGTAATCTGTTCAGTTTGTAATTGTGATTGAGCCAAACGTACTCTTCCTTTACCATATACATCATTAAAGTTAATGAACGGCTGTAAAGTTGTTCCTCTCAAACCTGTGCTGTAATTTATGCTGTAAAGCATTCTGTATTCTAATTCGTTGGTAATTTTATAATAAGGAGAGAAACTAGCAAGGATGGTTGTAACCTTGGATTTGTCAGAGTATGCTTCCTGTAATGCCAGTGGATTGATTAAATCACCACCCGCTATTACGTTGAAAGTATCTACTCCATTTTTTACTCCTTTTAAATTTTCAGTTGGGTTCCATTGTAGAGCATTTCCAATTAGACTTCCTCTTGACCCTGCATTATTGGTAATAGGGGCAATTTGTTCTGAGTACTGACTTGGTATGATATTAATATCTAAACCTAATTTTTTATTCTCAAGAAATTTAAAATTGCTGCTAATATTTGCAGTGTATTTCTTTATTCCGGTCTTTCTAACAATACCTTCCTGATTTAAAACGCCAAAAGAAAAACGGTATTTTGCATTTTCATTTCCCCCACTCACTCCAAGATTATAGTTTTGAATGTTACCTTTCTGCAAAATTGCATCCAACGCATTTACATTTGAACCTTTATCACCGCCATTCCCTAATCCATAATAAACTAATGCTTCCCTGTATTGAGCAGCATCTAATACCTTTATTCTTTTGGCAATTTTTGATGTTCCAAATGATGTATTAAATTCGATTTTAGGCTCACCTGATTTACCTTTTTTTGTTGTAATCAAAACTACCCCATAAGCAGCTCTTGATCCATATATAGCAGTTGCAGATGCATCTTTTAATACATCTATAGAAGCTATGTCAGATGGATTGATAAAATTTAAAGGGTTGTTACCAGGGTTACTTCCGCCCACACCTACATCACCTAATCCCGGGCGAGCTGAACGACCATCTAAGGGAACACCATCTACTACATATAATGGTTGCCCACTTCCTGTTAAAGCAGAAGCTCCACGTATTTTTACTGTAGTTGCTCCACCTGGAGTTCCACTGTTATTAATCATTTGCACACCGGCAACTTTACCCTGTATCAGTTGATCGGCAGAAGTGTACGTTCCTTTGTTAAAATCTTTTGCCTGTATGGATGTTACAGCACCTGTAAGATCTTTTTTCTTAGCCGTACCATAACCAATAACCACTATTTCACTCAAGTTGCTGGCAGCAGTTTCTACTTCTGCATTGATTGATGTTTTACCACGTACGCCTTCCTGATGATTTGTTATACCTGCACCGCTAAATACCAATACAGCATCAGCAGGCACATTGTTAAGCGTATAATTTCCTTTGGAATCTGTAGCAGTGGCATTTTTGGTACCTCTAACTGTAACGGATACGCCAGATTGAGGCTCGCCATTTTTATCAGTTACTGAACCGGTAACGGTAGATTGGGCAAAGCCTAGGCTTGAACACCCGAGGATAACTAGGAAAAACATTACTGTTTTTCTCATTAGAATAAGAAGCATAATCGTTTGGTTTTTAGTTAATTTTGAAATCAGTTTAGATATTTCTTTCAATTCAGGTTTTAAATAAATCAATTTTTTGCTTTCATCTTTGGAAATAAAATTTTGATTTAATTTACAAATTAAAGTTATTTAATAAAGATTTAACTTTCAATAAAATTTTCCAATGTTTCCGCATAGCTTTACGAAAGTATAGCCGCAAACGTTTGTTGTGTAAAAATTGTAAAAACTTATTCTAATTGTTCCATGACTTCAACCACTTTAAAAAAAATTGCTGAAGTTCTTGGATTAAGTATTTCTACTATTTCCAGGGCATTAAAAAACCATCCTGATATTTCCGAAAAAACAAAACAAAAAATAGTTGAATTGGCTAATGTACTAGAATATGAGCCTAATGTAAATGCCATTCATTTAAGAAACAAAAGCAATAACGTATTCGGTATTATAGTGCCATCTATATCAAATTATTTTTACGACTCTTTCATTGCTGCTGTGGAAGAAGAAAGCAGAAAGAATAATTATTCCCTTATGATTTTGCAATCAGGCGACAAAACAGAGGCAGAAATTCAAAATATTAAACTCTGTAGACAAAACAGAATTACAGGCCTTTTTTCATGCCTTTCAACTGATACCAAAAATTACGAAGCCTATTCAAAGTTAAAAGAACTGAATATACCTGTTGTTTTTTTTGACAAAGTGCCTGAGGAAGGCAATTTTAATAAAGTTACCGTAGGAGATACCCTTGCTGCTACATTGGCTGCGAAGGCAATTCTTTCAAAAAACAAAAAAAATATACTAGCCTTTTTTGGAAATGAGAACTTATCAATTACCAAAAAAAGAGTTGCTGCTTTTAAACAAACCTGTAACGAAAATTCTGAAGGAATTAAACTTACAATTTTGCATGTCTCAAGTTCATTGGAGGCAGAAAATATGGGAGATAAACTATTGATGAAAAAACCCGAAGCAATTTTTTGTATGAGTGATGAAATTCTTACAGGGGTGATGAAATCTATCCAGAAAAAAAAGTTGAATATTCCTTCCGATTTATCGATTATAGCCATCAGCAACGGGTTTATTCCAAAATTATATTATCCGGAAATTACTTACGTAGAAACAAGCGGATATAAGCTTGGAAAACTTGCATTTTCAAGCATGCTTGCTTGCTTAAATGGCAGTACGTTTATACAGGAAATTGAAGCAGACTCTATTTTAGTTGAAGGAGGATCTATTTAGAATTTGAAATAAAGGTTTTTAAAATTGGAAAATAAACGACACAATCGGTAAATACCTGCTCTCAACTTTTTTTCTAATTCAATTTTTCCTTTACAAAAAATGAGGAGTTAACCTATTATAAAATCTTAATAATACAAACAACCCCAATATTGCTATTGAGGTTTGTGGCCTCGCCAAGAATGCCCGCCTGTAAAGTATTCGGGCAGGGAACTTGGATCTGAAGCTTCGGAGGCTCTTATACTATCCCCGTCCGAACGTTGTTCAGCCGGGCGGGCATTGTACTACAAAATAATTTTATCTTTTAAGAATTTATGTCCAGCAGATGTTTTAAAATATTTTTCTCTTTTTACTGCATCTACTCTTAGTTTAAATTCTTCAAAATAAATCAATTGAAAAGGTATGTAAGGCTTGATAGAAGTTGTCATACCTGAGTTATGTTCTAGAATTCTTTTTTCTAAATTTTCACAATGCCCCTTGTATAAATAATCTTTGATAATACTTTTTAAAACATAAGTATAGAACATACATAAATTTTATAGTGGCCTCGCCAAGAATCGAACTTGGATCTGGAGCTTCGGAGGCTCTTATACTATCCATTGTACTACGAAGCCATAAAAAGAAGTCAGCAACTTTTATACTATCCCCGTACGAACGGTGTTCAGCCGGGCGGGCATTTTACTACGAAGCCAATTCTTTCATTCAAAGATAAAAAACGGGTATTGATTTATTTAAATCACACAGTTTTATTTTCCAAAATTTACAATGTTGGTTCCAAATATTTTTACTGCAATTGCAAGCAAAATAACACCAAAAAATTTTCTTACTACCAGCAAACCATTAGGACCCAGTGCACGCTCTATCCATTTTAAGGATCCCAGCACCAAAAATATAATCAAACAGTTTACAAGTATACCCAGTAAAATATTTATATCATCGTAATTGGCTTTTAAAGACATGATCGTTGTAAGTGTACCACTTCCTGCGATGAGTGGAAAAGCAATGGGCACTACACTACCGGTTTTGTCATTGTTCTCTGCCTTAAAAAAATCAAGTCCCAGCACCATTTCCAGTCCAATAATAAATATTACAATACTACCCGCCACCGCAAAAGACTTTACATCCAGTCCTAGAAGATTTAAAAACTGCTTTCCTATAAAAAGAAACAGTATCATCAGCGAACCAGATGCAAGCGTTGCCTGAACATTATTTATTTTGCCGCCCATTTTTGCTTTCAGCGAAATTAAAACCGGCGCATTACCGAGCATATCTATTACCGCAAACAGCGTAAACGTTACAGTTATTATCTCTTTTATAAGGACATGTCCAAATTCAAACATACTGCTTGCTTTTTGCAAATATAGAAGGTTATTTTAGAGGAAGTTTAAACGGTATTTGCAATATCGACTGTGGAACGGAAGTGCGGTATTAAGAAGTTTTAATTCTGAGGCTTTGGTAGTATTACAGGTTTCTGATAACAATGTAACTTCCGAGGAACGTATATGGCTTCACCGGCTGGGTAAGAGATATTATTCAGGCTGCTGATGGGGCTGTAATGATTATTACTGATTATAAAGATGGTGAATTGATAAGACTTAGTCCTACTAATAATCCTTAATGCTTTTCAAACCTACACAGTATTAGAAATGACACCCATCCAAAAGAAATAATTTTTATTAATGTAAACTAGTAAAATTCAAATTCTTAATTTTTGTGTGCAGAACTGAGTTTAATG
>JANLVW010000199.1:0-2284 GCA_031364205.1 Ferruginibacter sp. | reverse complement strand
CCATCATGCTGTCCGTCAATTCAGATAAGTTATGAGACGAAAGATTTTAAAATAATAATTCCAAATTCAATTACAGCAAAATAAATAAAACTGCATACATAGGAAAAGGTTTTGTGCAATTGGGGCTAGACGAACAATAATCATCGGCAGTGCACATCCAAGCTTTAGTTTCGGCTTTTAGTTATTAATTTAGCCTACTTTCAGGGCAGACAGTTGGTCAATTCCCCAACTGCATAAAGCCTTAAACTTTGCCTGCAAGCGGTGCGCTCTTAAAATCTTGAACTATGCAAAAAATACTTTTTCTATTCGTATTCTTCCTGACTTTTCAAATAACCTATGGACAAAATAAAAATGACAAAAATGTAGAGTTGATAAAATCTGCAAGAGAAGCCTCTAATCGATCAATCGCAAAGCATGACATTGATGGAATATCCAAATTTTGGGTTAATGATTTTGTTCAAATCAGAGGTAATTCAACATACTTATCAGGAAAAGACACAATAATTGCATCCTGGAGAAAATTATTCAAGGACAATCAAAACGTAGTTTATATTCGGACAGCTTCGCAAATTATAATAAGCACCAATGATACATTAGCTTGGGAAAACGGAACATGGAAAGCATTTAATTCTTATAGCAACGGCGGTAATTATTCTGCAATGTGGCGAAAATATAACGACAGCTGGAAAATAGTGGCCGAGTTATTTGTTTCATTGTTCTAAAAAAATGAAAACAGCTGCTTACAATATGTTTGCCAACAGGCTGGCAGACGAAATAATAATCAACTGCAACTCACTATCAGCAACAGTTCCGGCAGAAGAATATAATTCAGCCTTAGTTTCTATCTTCATCTTTAGTAACAATCCTCAGCTTTGATTACGGGCTGATAATTATAAAATACCAGCACATGGTCAAGCCCTAATTGTAGGTTGCTATTCACATATTTGCCCTTATAATTTCTGACAGGTTTAAATAATCATCATCAAAACAAAACTCAATACATGAAAAAATTGCTGCTAATATTCTTTTGTTCTATCTGGACTTTTTATGCGACAGCTCAAAATTTACCCCGTGTAATAGTACTATCAACGGGCGGCACTATTGCCGGGCAACAACCCAATACCGATAAGGCAGGTTATGTTTCGGGTAAAATTCCAATAGAAGAATTGCTCAAAAACATTCCTTCAATTACTCAAAAAGCCATTGTGCAGGGAGAGCAAATAGCATCGATAGGGAGTTATGACATGACTGTTAATATTTGGATAAAACTAGCAAGACGCATCAACGAAATATTTGCTAAAAATGAAGCGGATGGGGTTGTAATAACCCACGGTACAGATACTCAGGAAGAAACTGCTTATTTTCTAAATCTAACTGTTCAGTCAGATAAACCAGTTGTTTTAACTGGGGCTATGCGACCGGCAACAGCCATAAGTGCTGATGGGTCTAAAAATTTATATGATGCCATTATTGTAGCAAGTGATACTAGCAGTAAAGGCAAAGGTGTATTGCTATACTTTAATGAAAATATTTATGATGCCAAAAATGTAGTAAAGACAAGCATGACGAATTTGAACGCATTCTCATCGCCAAATACGGGTGCGTTAGGACAGGTATATGATTCGAAAGTCTTTTACAACACGCAGACACTAAACAGGCATGGTGGTTTTGCTGCTTTTGATGTCAGTAAACTTGATTCGTTACCCAAAGTTGAAATTGTTTACGCTTATGCCGGTGCCTCAAATGTTGCTATAAATGCTTTTATCAATAACAATGTTGCAGGAATAATTATAGCAGGTACGGGCGGCGGCAGTTTTGATAAAGCCATATTGGAATCGGTAAAAATTGCTGTAAAAAAAGGTATCCCAGTAGTCCGATCGTCAAGAGTAGTTTCGGGTAGGGTATACAATCAATATGTTGGTGTGTTTGACGATTCCAAGCTTGGCACACTGGTATCAGATAATCTTAATCCTCAAAAGGCAAGAATACTTTTAATGCTTGCCTTAAGTAGAACTGGCGACAAGAAAAAAATTCAGGAAATGTTTTTTAGGTATTGATTAAAAAAAACAAAACTCTGTTAGAATTAAATACTAAAAATGAGGGCAGGACGAAATTAAACAGATTTACAGAATTTTTTTGGTTAGAAGAAAAGCAACACACAGTATTTTTTGTGAAGTGCGTCTTTAGTTTGTAGCAAACAACAGTTCTGCATATCCGGGCTTTGGTTTGGGCTTGACCTAGATAGCTAAACATTGGTTCTAAATAAATATCTCTAGCAAAAAAG
>JANLVW010000527.1:0-2765 GCA_031364205.1 Ferruginibacter sp. | reverse complement strand
AAAATGAAGTAAATACATGCGTACAAGTATTTACGCAATAATTTACAAGTATTTAATACAATAAAAATTATCGTAAAATTACTTACACAGCTTATGCAAATAATACAAAAGAAAATGCCACACTTATAAAAATGTGGCATTAATACTATAAAAAAACAATTAAATGGCAAATCGTAAAATACCCAAACTTTATTTAGAAAGACTTTGAATGATATCGTATTTTGTTACAATGTGCAAAGAACCGCTATCATCCTTACTAATTACTGCACCGGTTTCTTTTGAAATATAACTGCTTAAACGCTCAACAGGCATATCAAATGAAACCATAGGATATGGCTTTTCCATTACAGTCTCAACTAAATTACCTTTTAGCTCGGGATTGTTTAAAATTTTATCAAACAAACCGTTTGCTGATATTGATCCAATATTTTCATCTAAATTATAAACAGGAATATTTTCAATATCATATTTCTTCATTAAGTTGATGGCTTCTAAAACGGTTTGAGAAGGTGTAACGGTTATTATTTTTTGTGTACCCCGACCATTAACAAGGTCTTTAAATGTTTTTACTTCTAAAAAACCTCTTTCCATCATCCATTGGTCATTATATACTTTACCAATATATCTGCTGCCATGGTCATGAAAAATACAAACTACCACATCATCTTTTTTAAGCTGGCTTTTTAGTTGCATTAAACCCTGCAAGCAGCTTCCACAGCTATATCCACCAAAAATACCCTCTTCTTTTGCAATTCTTCTTGCCATTACAGCACCATCTTTATCTGTAACTTTTACAAATTCGTCTATATACTGCATATCATAATTCTGGGGTACAAAATCTTCACCAAAACCTTCACTGATGTATGGATAAACTTCTTTCTGATCTAGTTCTCCTGTTTCGAAATATTTTTTTAGCAAAGAGCCATAGCTGTCAATTGCCCATACTTTAATGTTTGGATTTTTTTCTTTTAAATATTTACCCGTCCCTACTATTGTTCCACCCGTACCTGTAGCAACCACCAAATGCGTAACTTTTCCTTCTGTTTGTTGCCAAATTTCAGGACCTGTCTGTTCATAATGTGCATCTCTGTTTGCCAGGTTATCGTATTGATTTACGTACCATGAGTTTGGAACCTCTGTAGCCAGCCTTTTCGACACAGAATAATAGGAGCGTGGATCTTCGGGCTCTACATTGGTTGGGCAAACAATTACTTCTGCACCAACTGCTTTAAGTATATCTGCTTTTTCTTTAGACTGTTTATCTGTAGTTGTAAAAATACATTTGTATCCTTTTATGCATGCGGCTAAAGCCAAACCCATTCCCGTATTACCACTTGTGCCCTCTATAATTGTGCCTCCGGGTTTAATTTTACCTTCTTTCTCAGCAACCTCTAACATTTTTAAAGCCATTCGGTCTTTAATGGAATTACCGGGATTAAAATATTCAACCTTTGCTAAAACGGTACATGGCAAATCTTTCGTTATTTTATTTATTTTAATAAGCGGTGTGTTGCCAATTGTTTCCAGTATATTATTAAGCCACATATTTTTGTTTTTAGGCGGCAAAGTTAGGCATATAATCTTTCAGCATTTTGGTGTTTCGTAAAGTGTAGAATAATATCTAATAAATTTTCATTTAAGAATTACTTTTTTTGCTTTACTGTTCACAGATCTTTGTAATATAATAAAATCCCGTATTCCAATTATCCCTTGATTGAAAACCCAAGTATCCCTGTGAAAATTGATAAGAACCTTAATTGACCTTACCGTTTTCCTAAAATTTAGAAAGCCTCTGAAAAGAGGCTTTGCTTCGTTAAAAAAACTTTTTATTTAATAATTTCCAATGCTTTTTTTATAAAAGGATCATCTTCATTAAGGCTTTCAAAATATCCTTCAGTTCTAAATAATTGTCTTGCTATGGATGATTTTAAAATTTTTTCAATGGTTGCTTTTTCTTTTGTATTTATAGCTGTTAAGCTTATTGAATCTTTAGTTGCCATTTGTTCAAAAAATTTCCATTGAGATTGGTTAATAGAAAATCCGCGCACGAAAGAAAGCGAATTTTTATAGGTTACAAATTCCTGCGAATGTTCTTTGTAATACCTGTAACCAAAATCTGCCAATGTTCCCCTGCTGTAAATTTTGGCTACAGTTAAACTTATTTTTGAAGTATCTGCAGCTACAAAATAATCTGGCGATATACCGCCTGCGGCATACAAACGTTTACCCTTGCTTGATTTATAAATTTTTGTTGTATCATTTTTGACAGAATCTGCAGAACTCATTTCTCCATTTCTGTAGCGGTTGTAAACCGAACTGTAGTAAGATTTTGTTCCGTCTTTATAACTGCGTTGTATGCTTCTGCCGATTGGCGTATAATAACGTGCAACTGTCAGCCGAAGCGCAGCACCGTTTTGTAAATCGTATTGCTCCTGAACCAAACCCTTACCAAAACTCCTACGGCCTACTATGGTTGCACGATCCCAATCCTGCAAAGCACCCATTAATACTTCACTTGCGCTTGCAGAGCCTTCATCAGCCAAAATAACCAGTTTGCCTTGTTCAAATTGGCCCTGTCTTCTGCACCTGAATTCTTTTTTTGGTGAATGTAAACCCTCAGTGTAAGTAATCAATTTATCACCTTCTAAAAATTCATCCGCAACTTCAGTAGCTTCATCCAAAACTCCACCCCCATTTCCCCTTAAGTCAAGTACGAGCGATTTCATCCCCAATTTTTTAAGGTAAGTAAGCTGTTCATAAACTCT
>JANLVW010000514.1:0-1048 GCA_031364205.1 Ferruginibacter sp. | reverse complement strand
TTAGGAAAAAGTCATTTTTTTTCAAAAAAAGAAGGCTGTCTATTTACCAGACAGCCTTCTTTATAAAATATTTTACATTTATTTAAAGAGATAATTTAATCCTGTAACATCATTAGCATTAAATGTACGGTCACCGCCGTTTGAACAAGCAAGCATCCATGAATTTGGATCTCCTAAAGAAGGTGTGCCGGGTAATAAAACAGCACCGATTGTACCTGCACCTTCATTAGTTGCAGTTCCGCCACAACTGTAGCTTCTGTCCATATAATCTGTATGGCGCATTCCAATGCAATGTCCTACTTCATGTTGTATAACGCTTCCTACATATGTTATGGAAGGGTTGGTTCCATAAGCATATTGATTGGTATTCATTTTTACCGTATTGTAAGGATTGCCGTTTGTAGGGAAGCCAGAAGAGCCTAAAGTAATATAACCACCCTGTGGTTTTTGATTGAATCCGAGAATTGTAATATCAGGCGTACCTGAAGTAATGCGAAGAAAAGTCATTCTTAAACCCAACGCATTGTAACGCTGAATAGCAAGATCTGCACCGCTTATAAAAGCAGTGCCGAGATTTGAAACCAATATTTTAACTACTCTTGCTGTGCCGACAGTTACAAGGTTTGTTGTTCGGTACTGCTCATTATTAGCAATACGCAATAAGCTTTGAGTGGGAGTGCTGTTTAGTAGTTCATCCGTAAGCAGAATATCACCTTCTACTAAATAACCGTCTGCTGTTTGGTGGATGTTGGATGTGCCAAAACCAAGGTTTGCAATCTTTGCTTTTGTTGCTGCAGAAATGTTGTCGGGTGCATTTGTATCATCTAAACTTGTCTTTTTACATGAATACAATGAAACAGCGAGCAAAGAAAAAAATAGGATTTTTTTCATAGTGAGTGGGGTTTGTTTTTTTTATTAAAAATTATTTGATATTTAGAAGTTAACAAATAATTGGTTAAAAAATTGTGCTTGAGCAAAAAAAATTTTTAATGTATGATAATTTTATACACAAAAATAGTATTCGTTTCAGGGTCAAAAACTTTAAGCA